>CAZWIU010000158.1:0-6647 GCA_964634105.1 uncultured Bacteroidales bacterium
AACTATCGGGGTCATATCATGATATTCATGAAAATTGAGTCTCATTAATAAAATGGGCTCTGTTGGTCGCCTTGATAATAAATTGAAGGTAACCTAGATTATGCTTTGTGATTTCCGCCAATAATCTGGTGTCTGAATTCACACTCTCAGCGAACCGCGGAAACCCCTGACTGCATAGTAGGATTCTGCTCCGTTGTGATATACAAAAACAGTATCGTAACGGCGGTCGCAAAAAAGAGCGCCCCCGAGTTTTCTAATAGGTTCAGGTGTTTTCACCCAACTCGAAGTTTTCAGATCGAACTTTCCATGTTGCTGTAACGCCCGGTATTGTTCTTCCGTGAGTATTTCTATGCCCATAGCTGTTGCCATATCCAAAGCACTGCTTTTCGGTTTATTTTCTGTCCTCGATTCCAGCGCTTCGCGGTCGTAACATAAACTTCTGCGACCTGAAGGACTCTCCGCCGAACAATCATAAAAAACGTATTCGCCCTTCTTATAATCATAGCCGATAACATCCGGTTCACCACCGGTTCGTTCCATTTCAACGAGCGACCGGAGTTTTTCAGAATGTATCTCCAGCTTTGCTTGGATGTCGTCCCATACGAGTCCCTTATGGCGATTCATGTTCTTCTGAAAACGTTCTTTCAATACGTTAAGCAGTTCCTCGCTCCTATCTGGAGATAGTTCTTTTCTTTTTTCTTTTGTACCCATTTTGTTCATTTAGTATAGAATGAATTCGTGAATAACTTAGTAACTGTATGCAATATTCATTTCTTCGCTGTGTATAAAAACGAACCAATGATACAGTTGTTTAGTTCAATCAGTTGCGATTCTTTTTTTATAAGATGCAGGAATAGAGTATGTATTAGGATTGGAAGGCCATCGCCAGAGTGATATTCTGGATAAAATCAAGATAGTCTAACATGTCATGACAATCCGGGAAACAACAGGATTCGAGATGCTTAAAGCATAATCAATGTCAACAGAGCAGACCAAAAAGATGCATTACACCGGAAAGCGTTTTCAGCACCTTTTGTTTTCTCAAATTCCGATTTTAGGTTAATTTTAGAATGCTTTCACACTTATCAGACACTCTTTATGAGGTCAGGCAGACTAGTTAAACACATTAAATATCTTCTTTACGAGATTGTATTCTGGTATGCGATATTCCTGTTTTATATCTTCATCACCGGCGATGATAAGGTTTTCACCACCTATTTCAATCTGCTGCAAACAGAAAATATTTACCTTATTCTCCTGGTATTCGGAACGTCCATTTCCTTCCTGTTTTTCCTGCTGAATATCATTTTTACTGACCGTCTTGTCCGTTTTATACCAGTTCGGATGATCGTATTTTTCAAGTGGTTAGTCTATTTTGGTTCTGCTTTTATCCTGATGCTGATTGCAGCTCGTTTTTCCATGGAACAGATTCGCCAGGGCAACTATGAAGCGATCTTACGGCAGATTCCCAGGATGGATATTCATTTTTTTCGCTTTCTGGCGTATTTCTATATAAGCGGAATAATGTTCAATTTCCTGAAAGGGATGCGCATGCGAATGGGTAGAATGAATTTTATCCGCTGGTTCTTTGGTATCCTTAGCAAGCCAAGAGAGGAAGAAAGAATATTCATGTTCCTTGATATGAAGTCATCAACTTCAATTGCTGAGAAACTATTGCACAAGAAATTCAGCTACCTGGTGCAGGATGTGTTTAACAGCATGTCGGTATTCGGTTTTTATCACGGCGAAATATATCAGTATCTGGGAGATGGAGCAATAATCTCATGGCCGGTAAAAAGCGGTTTACAGGATTCCAATTACCTGAAAGCTTTCTTTACTTTTCAAAAAAAAATTTCAGGAAGGGAAAAATATTTTAACCGGAAATACAGGCTCGTCCCCGAATTTAAAGCGGGTGTGCATATTGGGCGAGTAATGGTATTGCAGGTAGGACAAACACGCAGAGATATATCCTATAACGGCGATACCATTAACACCGCAGCCCGTATAGAAGGTATGTGCAACGAATATAAACAGAACCTGTTGATCTCCGAAGATCTGTATCAACGAACAGAGAGGAAAGATGCATATCTTTTTCAGGAAATCGGTACAATTAAACTGAAAGGCAAAAGGAAAAGCACCGGAATATACCAGGTAAAGGAAAGAAGAACTAAATGAACTACAAAAACAAGCAAGTCCTCTCACTTGTGAAGTTGCTCAATAGCAAATAGTATGTAATTCATGCTACAACTATAGGTTATTTTGTTAATCGTGCGAGTTAAAAGAAATATTATAAAGATGATCCGGATCATCAGAAGCCAATTGTGATCAGCCAAGGCGTTCAGGTGGAATTTAAAATGGTTTCAAAATAGATGGACACGATTTAATAATAATCTGAAAAAAAGTGATGTTATTCGCATTCTACTCCTTCTGCAAAGGATGCCACTTTCTTTTCGATACGAAATACACACTCTTATATACGCATATTCCGCATACCGAGATTCTGGCAACAACAATCTGAAATGGTTTCAAATAATATAGGCACGATTTGATATCTATCTGAAAAGTTGTATTATTATTCGCGGCCTTTTTTTGGAGGATTTGCCAAAAGAATATAAATGGATAGAACAGGAAAAGCACGTTAAAAAAAATTCGGTTCTTGAACTTTTATATTAGTTTGCAATGCCTTATTGGCTTAATGATAGATAAATAATAATTACGAAATACTTATATTTGATGGATCCGATACCGGAATGATAGAATACAACAACATCATCAATTGAAGTAAACAACCGAAAATGTTCTACTTATTTTTATTTGTTTTTTTATTGATACCCCATGCCATTAACGGTCAATCTTTTACAGGCAGAGTAGTGCAGATAGTGGATGGTGATATTCTACGGTTTCAGTCGGACGACAGCACTTTCACAGTTCGCTTGTATGGAATAGATGCACCGGAAAAAGGCCAGTATTTCTATAATAAAACAGTTGATTATCTCGAGAGATATCTATGGTCTGAGGCCAGGATCCAGATCAAAAAGGACCTGAATCAGAAAGGTATTTTTGCCTTTCTTTATATTCGTGGAACAAATGTTAACAAAGAACTGGTAAAAAACGGGTATGCATGGTACGATAGGCTTCATTGTGTTAATGCTGATTTAGCTCGCGCCGAAGAGCATGCCCGTGAAAAAAAACTGGGATTATGGAAGAAAGGAAATACAGTCAGTCCCTGGGATTTCAGGAAAGGAGTGTTGGCGAAACCCCCACCTACCGATGGGAAAATTAAAGTCCTTATCTGCGCCGACAGCGATGACAATCATTACCATAAGAAATACTGTCAGCAACTTGAATCGTGCCATGGTAATGTCATCGTAATCCTTAGAAAGCAGGCAAAAGATATTCATATGAAACCCTGTAAATACTGTTATTAAAGAAATACTCACTACACGTTATTTATCTTTCCATCCTCTTTCATTTCTGCAAATAATTGAATACTTTGGTATAAAAACCAGTAAAGAATGAGAAAATTACTTCTAACCGTATTGTTTGGGCTACTTTACAGTGTAAGTTACTCCCAGGCAACTGCCAATATTAATGACGTACATAATATTTATGACGAAAAAGGTGATTACTACTTCGATAAAAAAGATTTCAAGAAAGCGATCGTCTATTATAATATGGCCTATAAGCTCGACCCCAATAATTATTATTCTGTACTTAAAAAGGCGGAGGCCTTTGCATCTATGGATCTCTATGATCAGGCGACTGAATGTTATCGTATTATTTTTGCAACCAACCTTCAGATCCCCAATGAACATCGGTTAAAATTTGCCTTGTTATTGCTTAAGAATAAGGATATAAAGGGCTTTGAAAAGTGGATGGGCAATTATAATGAAATTGTCCGGAGCGAAATCCACGATTATCTCACAGCTACCGAAGTCAGAGCCAAGATGTATAAGGATACTTCCTTTGTTATTGTTGAAAATGAATATGTTTTAAATACACCCGAGTCGGAAATTGCACCCTCAGTCCAAGGCAATCAGGTAATATTTTCCTCAACACGAAAAAATTTATCCGGTAATTCAGCAAATGCTTTTTATAACCTGTATTCAGCGACCTTTATTGAGGGAGGCCAGTTGGGCCGGTTAAACGTATATAATACAAGTCTTAATTCTACTCAAAATGAGAGTTCAGTTGTCTTTTCCGATAAAACTAAAAACCTCTATTTCACGCGCAGTCCTTCAGTAAATTCCAGATTGAAATCGTATGTTACCAGCATTCCTTCACGGAATGACGAAAAATTGGATATAAAAGAATTTATACTTGAAGGTTTCAATAGTATTGGCCAGGTTTGCTTTAACAGTAATGGTACAAAGATATACTTCGTTTCCGATGCTCCCGGTGGTGCAGGTGGATTAGATATTTACTCAAGTGATCTGGTTGGAGGAAAATGGAGCAAACCTATAAATCTTGGAAAAAACATCAATACGAATAAAGATGAGATGTATCCGGCTGTCTTAAATGACACTTTACTCTTTTTTTCTTCTGCTGGTCATAGCGGTTTGGGTGGTCTCGATTTGTATTCTGTTAACCTTAAACAGGGAAATGATGCTCCCAGGAATTTAGGAAGTTCAGTCAACTCAGCCTATGATGATTATGGCCTTTCTTTTTCAACAGGAGGATTGACAGGGTATTTCTGCTCAAATCGTCCCGGTGGATTTGGTAAAGAGGATATATACAGAGTACATATGTTTGATACAAAGGTCAAATTGCCAGCGTACAGATTTAAAAAGAAGTCGTTTATTCAGGATGATAAAATAAATCTGTATCTAAGCAGTGGTGATGAATATAACATCATTTCCAAAGATAAATCGGGGTTCGATTTCGGATTTCTGCCACAGGAAGCTTATAAAATGGTTATTCAACATGAAAATCCGCTTGTTACGGATATAATCTACAATACAAAATTATCTGAAACACAAAAAAAGAAGGAATTACTGACCCCTACACCTCTGCAAAGAACGGATATACGACTTCAGGCAGGTATGAAGTACAATTTTACTGCAGGAATGAAACCCATTGGTGCCGATTATAAAAATGCACTTTCTGAAATGTCGAAAGGATACCAGAATAATGCAAGCAACACAATTGATCTGACTGCCCTGGCAAAAGAAATGCTAATGACTGAGGGTGAAATATATACAATTCGATTTATAAAAGACGAAGACCAGGTATCGGATACAAAAGTCAAAGCTGCATCGCAACTATATATTAACGACCAGACAGTCAATATCTCCGGTGAATCGTTCTTCATCGTTCTGCCATTGGATATTCAGGTGAATTTCAATATCATGACTGATATTGCTCATTTTAAAGAAGCATTTAATCCGAAAAAGGTAGGTACGGTGAAAGTAGATGCTAACCCTGTATATAAAGAGGAGCAAGTAAAATTATCTGAAGGATTTCCCATCCTCGTTAATACAGAGACATTCAGCGAAGCATCGCAAAAGAAGATAACAGCAACAGAGCTTACAATCATTCCTGGAACGATGTACATCCTTTCGTTTCGTAAAACAGACGCTCCCCCTGATGATCCGGGAGTCATTATTCCTTTAACCAAAGGCGTGAAGTATAATTTAGGCACTGAGAACCAGGCTGAAAATGAATATAATAAAGCATTGGCTCAGATGACATCAGGCACTGCGGCAAGCACCAATGTCAATGAAGAACTCATTGATATATCAGTGCTTTCAAAAGAGCTGGATGTTGTATCAGATAAAGATATTGTATTCAGTCTTACACCTGCCAAAAAACTAGGTTCGCAGGCCGAAGCGGGAAATGTGCTTACCACCCTAAGTGTAGATGGCAGAAAGTATTTTGTTACAAACAGAGTTAAAATGCAGGTCAACCTGAAGCTTGAAAAGAATAAAAAAGTAAATATACAGACGGACCTGGCTTACGTTAAAGAGAATTTTGATCCCTCTACCATAGTACTCAACGTTGATACAACCACCGTAAGAAAGGAATTACTGGAAAAGAAAAAGGAGGTAATCACAGATCCGGTATATGATGTAATCGTTGTTAATTTTAATTTAAATGATTATACCGTTCTTCCTGGTTCTAAAAGCATTATTGCAGAAAAGGTTATTCAGGTACTTAAAAGCGATAGCAGGCTATATGTAACTATTAAGGGATATACCGATCCACTTGGCGATGCCGCGTATAATGAGAAACTTTCCAGGAATCGGGCCCAGGCGGTAAAGGATTTTCTGACTAATAATGGTATTGGTGAAAGCAGGATCAGAACATTCTCATACGGAGAATCGCTAGCATTGAAAGACGGTGTAAGATGGGAGGACTTAAGTGAGGAAGAACTTCAGAAGTATCGTAAGGTTGAAATTGTTATCTATTTACCCAAGTAAAATTGAAGTGGTTAGTAAGATATACATAGAATTATAGCTTAAACATTCCATTATCTGTTTTTTATCCAAGAGGTATTCACTTTCCGAGGATAATTATGGGATTAGTAACACTTTATAAAAAGCAGCCTGCCGTATAACAAAAATACGACAGGCACATTATTAACAACATTGCGTAATTAGTTGACCCTTAAATTTGGAATAAAGCATTGTATATTAACAATTTATGTT
>CAZWIU010000159.1:0-6621 GCA_964634105.1 uncultured Bacteroidales bacterium
TGGTGTGAGAGGACGGCAAAGCTAATTTATGGAACTTTGCCTCCTACTTTAATTTGGTGCATAGCAGGAATGACTTTTTAACAATTAATACCGATATAACAATGAATGATCTATTGAACAACCTACAGGCTACCCATCAGGGAACAGATCTTTTTTCAGACCGAATGACAGATGTGCCGCGGTCATTTATCCGCGAAATTTTAAAAGTAGCCATCAGTAAGGATATCATTTCCTTTGCAGGTGGACTTCCAAACAGGAATCTGTTTCCTGTGGAAGCTCTAAAACAATCGGCAATCAGAGTATTCGAAAACGCCGGAAGAGATGCGTTGCAATACAGCAATTCCGAAGGCTACCTTCCATTACGCGAATATATCGCCGGGCGATATCTTCAAAAGATGGGTATCCGTATATCGCCGGATAATATTCTGATTACCTCCGGATCGCAGCAGGGTCTTGACCTCCTCGGAAAGATCTTCATTAACGATGGCGATGAAGTAATTATGGAACAACCCGGGTACCTGGGCGCTATCCAGGCGTTTTCATGTTACCGGCCAATCTTTCTTCCTGTCATAATGAATAATGAAGGAATAGATACCGACCAGCTGCAACAGGTACTTGCCAGGCACCACCCGAAATTGATGTATTCGGTTCCTGAATTTCAGAACCCTTCTGGAATCAGCTATTCAGCTAATACAAGAACACGGGTATCAGAACTTATTGGTAAACATAATCTATTTCTGGTCGAAGATAATCCCTATATCGATATTCGGTTTCATGATGCCAGACAGGTTAGCTTTTACCAGTCTCTACCTACACAGACTATCCTGCTTGGCACATTTTCAAAAACTGCTGTACCAGGATTGCGTCTTGGCTGGATCGTAGCGCCCGATGCAATTATGGAAAAGCTGATTATTGCAAAACAAGCTTCCGATTTGCATTCGAATAATTTCGTTCAATATTTGTTGTACGATTACCTTATGAATAATGAGATCGAAGATCATATACACCTCATTTGTGAGGTTTATGGCAGGCAATGCCGTGCGATGGTTGAATCGATGGAGGATACCTTCCCACACGATGTCACCTTTACCCGTCCCGGAGGAGGGATGTTTCTGTGGGTGACGCTGCCCGGAAAGATCTCGTCCATGGAATTATTTGAGATTGCAATTCGGAAGAACGTGGCTTTTGTTCCCGGCGATCCCTTCTATACCGATAAAAGAGGATGTTGCTCAACCTTGCGGTTGAACTTCTCCTGTTCCGGTGAGGAGACGATAAGGAGAGGAATCAAACGTCTGGGTGAATCGCTGGAGGAATTGCTGGCAAGGAGATGATCAGTCAATTCATATACTTAAAATAAGTATTGGTCAAAATGAACGGTTTAATTAAACTGGACCACAGGTTGTATTTTCAACCTTATAAGTCTTTATAACTATCAATAAATCATACTATTAATAGGGAATCTTAGTGAAAGCAAAGCGCTGTATAGGGCTGTGTGCATTATTATTATTGTAACAAAGATGTCAGAAATGCTGTAAAAAGAGTTGAAACGTGAACAATTGAAACTTGAAACGCTCCACCATTATTACAAGCATTGATTAAATCTACCCGGATTGAATGTGTGTATTGTAACTGTGGTGGAATTAAAAAACGATCCCATGAAAAAAACGTTTACACTTTTTGCAGCCTTATCTACAACAATTTTTAGTCACAGCCAACAGACTTTTACAAATTTTGAAAATGCCAGTCTGGTAATTGGTCAGACAAGTTTTTCTTCCCAAACTGTAGGTCGGAACAACATTGTAACATATGGTCCCTCTTATAGTGCAATAAGTTCGAAGGGGATGTTGGCGGTTGCAGAGCAGACCGGCGGTTCTGTAAAGATATGGTATTCTATACCTTCAATAAACGGCCAGCCGGCCGATGTAGAAGTTGGAAATCCGAATTTTACAACCAGCAATAATGGTCCTACCCAGGCATATTCAAGATATTTTGATGGGGTAGCCTGGAGTCCTGATGGAAATAAACTCATAGCTGCCTGCGGTAGTCAGAACAGGGTGTTAATATGGAACTCGGTTCCCACCAGCAACGGACAGCCGGCAGATGTTGTTCTCGGCCAGCCGGATTTTACTTCAGCAGCCGCTGCAACAACGCAAACAGGTTTATATTATCCCTGCGGAGTTATCGTATCACCCGACGGCAGACTGATTGTGGCCGAATACTATAATAATCGCGTATTGATATGGAACAGTATACCTACTTCGAATGGAGCGCCTGCCGATGTTGTCATTGGTCAACCCAACTTTACTTCATCCACTGCCGGAAATCAGGCTGATCGACTGTCTAATCCATGGGGTGTTAATTTGTCGCCTGATGGCAAGCTATTAATTACAAATACGGGAAGCAACCAGGTTTTTATTTATGACTCTATTCCGGAAACTAATGGAGAATCAGCTACTCATGTGATAGGTCATAACCAGTTTGGATTAAGCACATGGGGAGTATCGGATTCGACCTTATTTATGCCAGTTGCGGCAACAGTAACGCCCGATGGTAAAGTGGCCATTGGAGATTTCGGTAACAACAGGGTGTTGATCTACAACCAGGTACCATCCATTAACGGAGAGCATGCAGATGTTGTCCTAGGACAACCTTCGTTCACCTCTTCTACGGCTTTTGCGCCAACAGGTACAGCTGATACAAATAACATGCGTTCGATTTATAATGTTTCAACAGACCTGAACGGAAGAATATTCGTGTCAGGACGCGATATGCACCGTGTTTTGGTTTTTGGGGATCTGCCGACTGATTCTGCCGACCTGTCTATTTCAATTTCTGAATCATCTTCCTCATTATGCGATTCAAGTAATGTGGTTTATCGTATAAAAATATTGAATCTCGGTCCGGATACCTCTGAAAACATAGTTTCTACCGCTGCCTTCCCGACAGGATATTCCATCGAAAGTGCTACTACCCTTGATGGTACATATAATATGAATTCGGGTTACTGGAGTATACCTCTACTGAATCCTAACGACAGTGCCATACTTATTATCGATGGCCTTGTAAAATCAGGAATGGCGGGACAGACGATCACTTCCTATGCAAATATTTTAAATTCATCGGCTATCGATACTAACTTAACAAATAATGGTACAAGTGTTAGCATAACTATTCTTTCGATATCAAAACCTACCGACCCGATCGTATCAACTGCTTCAACATGCTTTGAAACATCCGCTTCACTCACGGCATCTGGCTCCGGAACCTTATATTGGTATGCTAATGCCGCAGATATCTTGCCGATAGGAACAGGAACTAATTTCAATACCGGACCCCTGACAGCAAATTCAACTTTTTATGTCGAAGCAAATAATGGCTGTCCAAGTCTTAACAGGATTCCTGTTGATGTCACTATCGATCCTGTATATAATCAATCGGAATCGGCTGTAATATGCAGTGGCGATAGCTATACATTCCCTGATGGAACTACACAGTATAATATTTCAGTAACTACTGTTCATGTAAGTTATTTATCGACAGTGAATGGCTGTGATAGCATAATTACAACCACTGTAACTGTCAATCCTGTTTACAATCTATCCGAATCAGCCTTTATATGCAGCGGAGGTAGCTATACATTCCCGGATGGAATAACGCTCAATAATATAACCGGAACAACCGTTCATGTCAGTAATTTGATTACAGCGAACGGATGCGATAGCATAATAACAACAACGGTCAGTGTAAATCCGGTTTATAACTTGTCTCAGACTGCTTATGTATGTATGGGCAACAACTACATCTTCCCTGATGGTACTGTTCAGTATAATATTATAAGCACTAGCATACATACCAGTTACCTTACTACAATTAATGGTTGCGACAGTATTATTACCGTTACAGTAAATGTTAATCCGGTCTATAATTTATCGGAATCAGCATCGGTATGCAGTGGTGAAAGCTATACATTCCCCGACGGTACTGTTCAGACCAATATTACCGCAACAATGGTTCATGTAAGTAATTTACTGACCGTACAAGGCTGCGATAGTATCATAACCACAACGATCAATATAAATCCGGTGTACAGTCTGACAGAAACAGCCTGGATTTGTAATGGCGATAGCTATACATTCCCCGATGGCACATTGCTTGAAAAAGTTACCGGATCGACTAGTCATACAAGCATCCTGGTAAGCACAGGTGGTTGCGATAGTATTATTGTAACGAACATTGAAGTTGCGGTAATCAATACAGGGGTTTTATCGGATGGAACTACATTAATCGCCGAATCAGCCGGGTTGGAATATCAGTGGGTGAATTGCAGCAACTACGATGTTATCCCCGGAGCGACAAACAGATCATTTGAGCCCTCTGTAAGCGGTAGTTATGCAGTAATCATAACTGAAAACGAGTGTTCCGATACATCATCGTGTTATACTGTAACGATCAATAACACATCTGTTATTACAGGTTTTGAAACAGATATAAAAGTATATCCGAACCCGACATATGGAAATATAACAATCGACCTGAACGGTTCATCAGGCCTGGTATCAGTTGATATATATGATTTACAAAGTAAAAACCTGATGAAGAATTCGTATGAGAATGAAGATAAAATCCAGCTTGATTTGCATAGTCTTGAACCCGGTATTTACCTGATAAAACTCACCCGGTTTGGAGAGAGCAAAATATTCAGGGTGGTTAAAGAATAATCTGAAATAAATACAATGTAAAGGCTGTTATGGAAATCCGGAACAGCCTTTTTCTTTTTCCATATACTCATGGTTTTTATACCGAATTTGTTTGTGCATCCGCTTTTAGAAAAGCCCATCCGAAGAAAAATGCGGAATAGCTTCGCGGTGCGGGTGTTATGTCGAAAGGTCGCCTGACAATTACATAATCTGAGATAAAAATAGTACCATTGCATGTTCATGGTCTTGCATAAATTTAACTATGACTATCAATCCAAAAAAAGCCAGCCTATACGAAAAATTTCCTCCTTCGGAACCTTGTTCATGCGCGAGTTGTGTCAGCTTTTGCAAACGGCCGGGCTGGTGGACAGTTGATGAAGCGGAGAAAGCAATTGAAGCAGGACTGGCCGGAAGGATGATGTTGGAAATATCGCCGGAACATAATTTTGGTGTCCTTTCACCTGCCTTTAAAGGGAATGAAGCCAATTATGCCATGCAGCTTTATGCTGAACAGGGCTGTACCTTTCTGAGAGATAACCTGTGCGAGCTTTTCGGTTCGGGAAACCAGCCTCTCGAATGCCGTTTTTGTCACCACGAGAGGGCAGGTCAGGGACAACAGTGTCATACGGATATTGAGAAAGACTGGAATACAGAACGAGGCAAACGGCTTATTGTTCGGTGGGGGAATCATACCGGATTCTGGCAAAAGAGCGGGTTTCTGTTGAAGGAAAAATGATTCCGGATCAATTAATAAAATAGGCATCCAGTTTATTAAGTAGTTTTAGGTGTGAAGGAAGTTGAGTCGTATTCATCATATACACACTGACAATACCCTTATCCGGGTAAATGCGTACTTCGCAGCTATAACCACCGCCTCCACCGGGATGTGAATAATATCGTACCCCATTCTTTTCTTTCACAAACCAGCCCAGGGTATGCCCGGAACTTTTTCCGTTTTTTAGTTTTTGTGTAGTGAATAATTCGTTCTTATATGTATCCGACAAGAGAGGACTGTTTCTCTGCATCAAGACCAGGCCATAGTTGAGAAGCCCCCTGGCACTGGTGATGATTCCTCCATAGCTGGTTCCATTTACGTACAGGTTTTTATATCCCTGAAAGCCATCCTGTTTTATATCATAATATTTTTTCGTATCAACCAGTAAACTGTATAAAAAATGCATTAAGGACGAGGTGCGCTGATAGGCTTTGGCCGTATGTTCCGTGAAAACAAATCCATAGCTGTTTTCGCGGCTTAATCGTTCAAAAATATTTCTTTGAATATATTCTTCGTAAGAAATAGCAGCAATCTCGCTAATTGCATACCCCAGGACCAGATAGCCAAGATTCGAGTATTTCTTCTTTTTCCCGGGAGAATACGCAAGTTTGGTATAATCCCCGATCAGCTTTTTGGTGTTGCTGGCCGCATCGAAAGATGCATGCTCGCTTTCCAGATGAATCTGACTGATCAGGGGTTTTCCGGATAGGCCGGAAGTGTGACTCAATACCTGCCGGAACGTAAACGGACCGGAGAAGGGCAGGTGGAGCACATTGCCAATCGTATCGTCGGGCGATAACTTACCGGCTTCCGCCAGCTGCATTATGGCCAACGCAGTAAACGTCTTTGTTGAGGAATACGCCTTGAATTCGGTCGCTTCCGTAACAGGTTTCTTTTTTTCGATATTGGCATAACCTCCATTATACTCGAAGATTATTCCCGATGTATCTGCAATGATGTATTGAAATCCCGGAGTTTCTTTTCCGACTATTTTCTTCTCAATAAATGAAGTGATATCTTGTTGAGCCCTATTCATGGATATTACAGATTGCATTAATATTCCGATTACAATTAGCTTCTTCAATGTTTATAAGTTAGGGTTTGCTGATTTTTTATTTCAAAGTAGATAAATGTTTGTATTACAATTAA
>CAZWIU010000160.1:0-6364 GCA_964634105.1 uncultured Bacteroidales bacterium
TAATTGATAATAAGGCTTTAACAAGATAATGTTATTTCGAACTCACGTTAATTAAGTATTTTTTTCTCACAGACTTCCACAGATTTATTCGCCGATGAACGCAGAAGGGTCATTGTTTATGGTTTTAGGCTGTAGGCTGTAGGCTATAGACCGCGAAGCGAGGCCTAAGTACGCATGCGAAACATTCGTGCGCAAGCGTACGCTATCTCCATATCTGAGAACTCAGGATTATTGTTACCACTCAATGATATTATTACCTAAAAATGATTAGTACTTCATAAACCTACTGGTATAATGGAATTTATCATTAAATACAATTTGATAAACACCCTCAGGCCATGATGAAATATCAATAGTTTCATTTCTATTAGCAATGACCTTACCAAAGAATAAATTTCCTTCAAGATCATAAATTGAAAGCTGTCCTCTACCAGGCAATCCCTCTATTATTATTTTCTCTTTTGCCGGATTTGGAAAGATTTTAACATCGTATCGTGTTACCAGGGAATTTTCTATCACTGTCTGCAAAATTATATTTTCGGCAATGTCAGAGTCCACAACATTCACTGTGCCTGTTGCTTGCAGGTATCCGGCAGCAATAACGGTATATGGGATATTATTCGCCGGGATGACTCCCTCAATTATTACCTGTCCGGTATTATCAGTAGTCCCTTCGGCATAACCGGTTAATAGTATTTCAGCTCCTTCAACAGGATTTGCTCCATCTGTCACATTAAAATGAACACCGTAAACGTTTGAAAAGAAGGCACTATAGCTTGTTGACAGATCGCTGGCTTCGTTTCCTCCGGCATATGTATTTTCGTTGCCATCGATCCAATATGCGAACGGGATTCCTTCCCCAACCGGAGTTGGCAAATAAAACTCAGTCAGATTATTTTGATCGAAGGCTCCGGTTCCAATATATCTCATTCCAGTGCATGAATTTAAATCAACCTGGAGCAGGGAGTTGCCTCGGAAAGCATAATTATCAATTGTATCCAGTTCAGTACAGTTACTGAAATCGATGCTGGAAATAATATTCTCTTGAAAAGCTTGTTTCCCAATATACTGAAGAGATATACAATCACTCAGATCAAGGGATGATATTGAATCGTTTGAAAAAGCAGAATTTCCAATTGTGGTTAAATTAGAACAATTACTAAAATCTATATTGGTAAGACTATAGTTATAATAAAATGCTTCTTCTCCGATCGTTTTCAATGCGCTGCATGCACTGAATTCGAGATTTTTAATAATATTCATTTCGAATGATTTGTTCCCAATATAGGACAAGGATGTGCACTTACTTATATCCAGATTGGTTATATTGTTAAAGTAAAATGAACAGTCGCTTATTGTTTGTAAAGAGGAGGGTAGAACGAGACTGGTAATACCCTTCAGCCGGAATAAACCCTTTGGAAACCCTTCATTAGTAAATCCAACAATTGCTTGTCCATCAAGGGTGTCCGGAATGATTATATCTTTCAGTGCAAAATTATAGGAGCAAGTCTGAATAATACCGTCAATCACTTCAACATCATCGTCGGTAAGTGTATAGCTTGCCGGTATTCTGTAAGATAGTAGCAAATTATTAACCATATCACCGCCATCAAAAGAAACACCATTGCCGTCCAGCCATCCATATCCGGAATACAGAGCATGAACAGGTAAAACAAATCCTGTCAGGTCATTCTCAATGAATGCACCACGCCCAATATAGGTTAATGCAGTGCAGGTACTTAAATCAATATTATACAGGGAATTATATATGAATGCATTCTCGCCGATATAAGTTAATGATGAACAACCATTCAAATTCACCGTAGTTATGGGTGCATAATTGAAGCTGAAAGCATAATCCCAAATAGTTGTAAGGGCTCCACAACCGCTTAAATTGATGTTTGAAAGGTGATTATTAGAAAATGCTTTTTTCCCGATAGTCTTTAATGATGAACAACCTGTTAGATCAAGACTGGCGAGCGCATTATCAGTGAATGCCTCTTCGTCAATGGTAACTAATGCTGTACAAGGATTTATATCTACGCTTGTTAGGGAATTAGTAAAGAATGCTCTATAGCCAATAGTTTTAAGTGAAAGGCATTCACTAAAATCTATGCTTGTGAGGGAGTTAAAAGCAAAGGCATTTTCACCAATGGATGATAACATGTTTCCTAACTTTAAATATACCAGGTCATTATTCATGAACGCATAACCCTCCATAGTTGTCAGCATAGGGCAAACGCTAAGATCTAATGAATCCAGGGCATTCGATTGGAATGCACCTAAACCGATCCTTGATAATACTGTGCAGCCACTTAAGTCCAGATCTGTTAAAGCATTAAACCAGAAAGCAGCTCCTTCTATGCTGGCTAATGCGCCACATCCGCTAAAATCAATGCTGTTTATTGAGTTGGAAGCAAAAGCACATTCCCCTATGACTTCTAAAGCCGGACAGTCTGACAGATCTATGTTTGTTAGGGAATTAGCCATAAAAGCATACGCCCCGATATGAACGATTGTTGAGGGTAGCTCCAATACTGTAATACCTTTACCTTGAAATATTCCTGGCTGATCTGCTGTTGAAGCTATTCCCTTGACAGTCTGGCCATCGAGTATTTCAGGAATGATAATATCTTTAATTGTAAAATCGTATGAACATGACTGAATTATTCCATCCATTACAACTACATCATCATCTGAAAGTGTGTATTGGGCCATGGATAATATCCCAAAGTTTAAGGCAAGGATTACTATGCTGATAGCTTTCAAAGGGAAATAATTTATTTTCATAGGACACTATGTTTAGGTTGAAATGCATTCAAGGATCTTTTAAACGGAACTGAATCCATGTATAGACATCATTTTACTTATTTTCTCAAAATAGGTTACACCTGGATATCAAAGACTTTTCCTTTAAGCTATATTGATTAAGACTACCAAATCTACACATAACTTATTTACTTAATAAATAATAAAATGATTGTTTTTAACCAATTCAATCTTAGTACACTACCATCTATTACTTTTTAAATTTTGTAACAAATAATCGATCATTATTCTGTAAATGCATGACATACATGCCTGTTTTCAGCTGGTAAATATCAATTCGATAGTCTTATAGTTGTTTTTCAATCAACAGGTTCCCCTCCATATCATATACTGTTGCCAGGGACTGGTACCAATATTCTCAATTTAACAAATACACAGGATTACTTATTGATTATTCTATATGCGGTTTTCTTTTCATCAGTAATTAATGTTATGATATATATTCCTGGCTGTACATCAATTTTCATATTTAAATCTTTAATATCTTTAAATTCTCCGGTTTGTATCAGACGGCCGTCAGGTGTCACAACGGTTACTAATACATGGGAATATTTTTTCCTTAAGTCGATAGAAAACGATCCTTGATTAGGATTTGGATAAATAATAACCGCATCATTCATACTGTTCATCAATGAATCCTTTACACTGGCATCGAAGTATATCGCAGGTTTAGAATAATCGGCGGAATAGTTGATAGATTGGCTATTTACTGTCTTTGAAGATTTATAATTAACTTCTAATAGACGACCAGCAGGGTTTCGGCCTTCACTCCCATTAAATTCAAATTTATTATTAATAATGTTAGTTAAGGGATCCCACTCATAAAGTACACCTTTATCAAAGGATCCTCCTTTGGAGGTCATTCCATATAGTTTTCCGTTCGATGCCTGGATAAGAGATCCACATGGTTCACTCCCATTTACAGAATCATGACAATCGAATTTTTTGGTTATACTATTAACTAAGGGATCAAATTCGAATATAACTCCATGATCAAAAAGACCTCCACACATAGTCATTCCAAAG
Organism: uncultured Bacteroidales bacterium; assembly: GCA_964634105.1. Taxonomy (GTDB): domain Bacteria; phylum Bacteroidota; class Bacteroidia; order Bacteroidales; family UBA10428; genus UBA10428. The sequence continues at coordinate 3,856 of CAZWIU010000160.1, forward strand.
AGCCTCCCATCTTCAGCCTTTACCAAAAGACTACTGGGGTGGGCCCCGTTTATAGCCCGTGTAAAATCGTGTATCTTGGAAAAACTGTTTGATATAAGGTCAAATTCATAAAGTATTCCTTCATCATTTGCTCCTCCATTTAAGGTCATACCGTATAGTTTTCCATTATCTCCTTGTACTAATGGACCGGATGGAAAGCGCCCATTATCAGACCCGTTAAAATCGTGTTTCTTGATAAAGACTCCATTTACAGGATTAAATTCATACAATACGCCACTATTATCAATTCCTCCCATAGAACATACACCGTACAACTTTCCATTATCAGCAAGCATCATGGAACTCCCAGGATATTTGCCATATTGTATTTCATTAAAATCAAGCTTTTTAGTTAAACAATGAGTTAGATGGTCCCATTCATAAAGAACACCTTCATTATTAATGCCTCCTAAACATGTTGTACCATAAAATTTTCCATTTAATGCTTTAACCAGAATGCTATGGGGTTCACTTCCTTTTTCCATCCCATTAAAGTCGAAAACCTTTGTGCAGTTGTGATCTGTAATGTTAAATTCAAATAGCGTACCTCGACCATATTTTCCTCCATTGCATGTTAAGCCAATAAGTGTTTCATCATCTGCTTTAACAAGCTCACCAATTGGACTTCGCCCCTCTTCGCCAAGATTAAAATCAAATTTCTTTGTATAAGCGTTAGTTGTGGGATCCCATTCAAAAATGGTTCCCATCTGATTAGCACCTCCGGTCCAGGTAGTTCCATATATTTTGCCATTAGATGTCTGGATAAGTGTAACAGATCCTTTTCCGCTTTCGAACTCACTAAAATCGAATCTCTTAATAAAAAGATTTGTTCTCGGGTCATATTCAAAAAAAACACCCTCATTATTCAAACCACCAAAAGAAGTGGATCCATACAGTTTTCCATTATTTGCCTGTAAAAGTGAACCATAAGGAGACTCACCCATTTCTATGCCGTTGAAATTAACTTTAATTCTGTAAATATTCGAATCAGGATCCCACTCAAATAGTACCCCCTTATTATATGAACCACCACCTGTTGACAGAGCGTAAAATTTGCCATTTATTGCCTCAACAAGGTACCCTCTTCCGCATGGCCGCCCTGCTTCTTCATTAAATTCTATTCTTTTAACAAAACAACCGGTATAAGGGTTCCACTCAAAAAGACAAGCCCCAAAAAATGTTGTCATACCATATAGATTACCGTTTTTGGCTTGTATCAGGGAAGTACCACAAGGAGCACCTGTCTGATCATTAAAATCAAATTTTTTAGTATAGAAATTATTATCGGGATCCCATTCAAAGATTACACCAAAGTCATATGCTCCTCCTGTATATGTCATTCCGTATAGCTTGCCATTATCGGTTAACACTAATGAGCTTTGTGGATAACCTCCACTATCACCTCTGGAAAAATTCATTTTATTCGTGAAAATATCATCAACAGGATCCCATTCATATAATATTCCGCAGTCATTTTCTCCTCCCTCAGAAGTTATACCGTAGAGTTTCCCATTATTTGCCAATACAAGGTAGCCAATAGGATTCTTTCCACTGTGAAGTCCATCAAATATAAATTTTTCTGTGTATACATTTGTAACAGGGTCCCATTCGAATAGAACGCCACCATCATCAATTCCTCCTTCAGATGTCATACCATAGAGTTTTCCATTATTTGCTTCACAAAGCTTTATGGTTGGATTTCGACCCAAATTAGAAGCAGGAAAATCATATATAACCTGGTAATTATTTCCGTCCCCATCAGTTCTGAAGATAACGCCCATATCAAATTCTCCGCCATTAGTAGCGCCATAAAATTCAGGTGGATTTTGCCCGTAAATTTGTCTGTACTCGAAACTGAAAATAGTAACAAGTATTACACTGAAATACTGGATTTGATTCTTCATGGCCAACCGGTTTAATTGTCTCTTAACAAGCTCAAATAAGCTAAAGATATCCGTAAAACTGCCTGTTTTGCTTCAAAGCAAAAGAGCATGAAACAGGATATTGCCTAAGGGTATAGTGATAGTATTTGCTTTGCTTAAAATATCATAGGATTAAATTTAAGACTAAAGCATAGATAAGTCAAGATAACTTTGATAAGTAGCTTGCTATTAGAGACTAATAATAATATTGGAATGTTTAAAATTGAGACCAAAGTAATAGTCTAGAGAATAAATAAATATCGCGCAGCTTACTTAAGCAAATATCAATAATAAACAATACACAGGATTAGTTTTTAATTATTCTATACAAAGTTTTCTTTTCATCAGCAATTATTGTAATGATATAAATTCCTGGCTCTACATCAATTTTCATATTCAATACAGAGCTAGCGCAACAAGAGTCAGCTAGGGGGCAGTGTAATGTATAAGAAGGCATAATTAAATAAAATTGTTGTTTTTCCAGATTTTTTATCCTGATTAATTCATAAACTTTAAAAATCGGCAAATTTGTATTTCATTCTTTCTAT
>CAZWIU010000161.1:0-6333 GCA_964634105.1 uncultured Bacteroidales bacterium
AATTTAATTTTTGCTAATAATTTATGCTGAGAAAATCAGCAAACCCTAATTTAATCACTGTTGTCCAGTAAAATTCAACGTTTTTATATTTCGTACCTATGGCACTTTTAAGCTAATTGAAATTGCCTTTTCTACAATTATTTAGTGCCTACAGTACTTTCTTACAGCCTGGTCAGAGACTAATTACCGATAGAAAACACATGCGGAAATTTGAGCCCCATAGGTGGCGATATATCCTTATACTCTTTATATCTATCGGTTTTAGGTTTTAAAATATTTTAATCGGACAGTAGTATAATTTAAAAATTAATTCACAGCTGAATGGTTTTAAAAAATGGAAGTCCCGATTTAGAAATTGTTAAGCTTGAATAATTTTTTGATCGTGAGGAAAAATGCTTGCCCACTGTACTCCCGGTTATTCAGCACGAAGGATTGGCCTGCTCAAACTCCACGGCTTGGAGAGCGAAACAGAACCTGCCGTAGCTGCGATTTCTCGAAATGAATTCAGAAATATTAACGGGTTTAAAAATCTTTATGTTCATAATTGGCCTTAAAACAATAAGCCATTTCTCCAATGTTCCATTATTCCGACATTCCAATCTGAATACTCAATAAAGAGCAATTATGCAATAACCCCAAATTGCGCATTAGCGCAATCAGATTCTTATATCAAATTCTTGCTAATAAAATAAAAAAGCCACCGCGTGAACCTGGGTGGCTTATGCATTACTATGCTGTTTTTAATATCTGTAATGATCAGGTTTATATGGCCCGTCAACTGGAACGCCAATATAATCGGCCTGCGCCTGGGTCAGCTTTGTAAGTTTAACACCAAGTTGTTCAAGATGAAGCCGGGCAACTTCTTCATCAAGTTTTTTAGGAAGCCTGTAAACCCCTATTTTATAATCATTCTGCCAAAGATCGATCTGGGCAAGTGTTTGATTTGAGAAAGAATTACTCATCACAAAGGAAGGATGCCCAGTAGCACAACCCAGGTTTACTAACCGGCCTTCGGCAAGCAAAAAGATAGCGTGTCCATCAGGAAATATATACTTATCAACCTGAGGTTTGATATTAATCTTCTTTATGCCTTTATATGCGTTCAGCTTATCAACCTGTATCTCATTATCGAAGTGCCCAATATTGCAAACTATAGCCTGATCTTTCATCCGGACCATGTGCTCTATTGTGATAACATCGCGATTACCTGTTGTGGTAACAAAAATATTTCCTTCTGCGAGGGCATTTTCAATTGTAGTCACTTCAAATCCTTCCATTGCAGCCTGCAATGCACAAATTGGATCAATCTCTGTAACAATAACCCTGGCTCCAAATCCCCGCATCGAATGTGCACAGCCTTTGCCTACATCGCCATATCCAAGAATGACAACAACTTTCCCGGCTGTCATAACATCAGTTGCCCGTTTAATACCGTCTGCAAGGGATTCGCGGCAACCATAAAGATTATCAAATTTCGACTTAGTAACCGAATCGTTAACATTTATGGCAGGGACAAGCAATTCACCTTTGTCGAGCATCTGGTAAAGTCGATGAACTCCCGTGGTAGTTTCTTCTGAGATACCTTTCAGTTCTTTTACAGTACGATGCCACTTATCGGGATCTTCAGCCAATATTTTCTTTAACAGGTTAAGAATCACACTTTCTTCGTGGTTCCCAGGAGTTTTATTAAGAACTGATGGATCGTTCTCAGCCTTATAACCGAGATGTACTAATAAGCTTGCATCGCCCCCATCATCAACAATCTGGTTTGGCCCTTTGCCCCCCGGGAAACTCAATGCCATTTCGGTACACCACCAATATTCTTCAAGCGATTCACCTTTCCATGCAAATACGGGAATACCTCTTGCAGCAATTGCAGCGGCAGCATGATCCTGTGTTGAAAATATATTACAGCTGGCCCATCTGACATCTGCACCAAGTTCAGCAAGAGTTTCAATCAGAACGGCAGTCTGGATAGTCATATGTAACGACCCGGTTATGCGTGCTCCTTTCAGAGGTTTTTGAGCGGAATATTTCTTACGTATAGCCATCAAACCGGGCATTTCCTTTTCAGCTATTTCTATTTCTTTTCTGCCAAAATCGGCGAGTGTTATGTCTTTAACTTTGTATGGAAGGGTTTCGGTCATTAACTGAGTTTTCATAAAATTATTTTTAGTTTTTAACCTTTAGGTTTCGAATGATATACAGATTCTGTTTTTAAATTGCTTGCAAAGTTTGATACTTTATTTTCAAATTACTAATTTCCTGTTTTCAATTTTGACCAAACCCAGTATATTTTTTATGAGTTCCCTGTCTTGCATAATTTGGGCAGCAAGTTCCTCCAACGTATTGAATTTTTTTTCATCCCGGACACGGTTGATAAAATAAACCCTCAACTCTTTTTGATATAAATCGCCTTCAAAGTTCAACAGATTGACTTCCAGCACAGTGTTTGTACATTCTCTTTCGATGGTCGGTCTACAGCCGATATTCATCATGCCCTGATAGACTCTTCCTTCCAGTTCAACCAAAACAGCATAAACTCCATTCTTGGGGATAATTTTGTTCGTATCATTTACTTCAAGATTTGCGGTGGGAAAACCTATCTTCTGCCCTAATTCTTTTCCTTTAACAACCTTACCCTTCAGAAAGAAATGATACCCGAGAAACCGGTTGGATTTTTCGATGTGCCCGCTCTGCAACAGATGCCTGATATTGGAAGAACTTACTTTTTCATTGTCGACAACTACAGGATCTTGTTGTGAGAGGCTGAATCCATAATCATTACCAAGCTGCTGTAACTTTGCATAATTACCTTCCCGGTTATGCCCGAACTGATGGTTATATCCCACCACGAGATGTACTATTCCAATTTTATTTACCAGAATGTCCCTGACAAATTCTTCAAAAGAAGTTGAAGCAAACATCTTGGTAAAAGGAAGTATAATGAGATTATCTACTCCAGAGTGTTCCAGTCGCTCTATTTTCTCATCCAGGGTACTTAGCAACTTAATATCTTCCCCCTTTCTCAGGACAATTCTGGGGTGTGGCCACATTGTAACGATTACTGACTCACCGGCCATTTGTTCAGCTGTATCTGTTAACCGATTGATGATGGCCTGATGCGCCAGATGCACCCCGTCAAATATACCTATAGTGGCAACAGGACGTTTACATATTATTCCGGGTATATCATGAAATACTTTCATCAGTTCACTTACACATTATCAACAGGCAGGTCGCAAAATTATATAATTTGATCAATTATTGAATCACAATATTCCTCTGTGATTTATTATCTGTAAAATCTATTTTCATTTAAACAACGGTGATGCGACATTGGTTTTTAACATAGTATTTAAATCCTTATCTTTATAATGAATGTAAGCATCGGATACTATGAAAAAACCTGTTATTGTTCAGGAAGATCCCTGGTTGGACCCTTACTCCGAAATAATACAGAAACGTTATGAAGCCGCATTGAACCGGATAAAGGAATTGTCTGCTATATCCGGAAGTCTTTCATCCTTTGCATCGGGACATCTTTTCTATGGGTTACATCGTACAGAGGCCGGATGGATATTCAGGGAATATGCCCCGGGAGCAACTCAGATATTTCTTCTCGGCGATTTTAATGAATGGAAAAAGAATGCAAGCTATGAATTACATCCATCAAATGATGGTAACTGGGAAATTCAGTTGCCGGAAAATTCGATGGAATACGGGCAACGATTTAAACTCCTGATATACTGGAAAGGAGCAGAAGGATATCGCTTACCTTCTTACGCTTTCCGATGCGTACAGGATGATACTACAAAAGTATTCGATGCACAGGTTTGGAGTACAGGAACATATAAATGGCAATCGCCCTATCCTTTTAAAACTCCCGACCATCCGATCATATATGAAGCCCATATCGGAATGGCAACTGAAAGTCAGCGTGTAGGAAGCTATACTGAATTCAGGGAGAACATCCTTCCTCGTATCCGGAAAGCCGGGTATAATACAATTCAGCTGATGGCCATACAGGAGCATCCCTACTACGGTTCTTTTGGATACCATGTGTCCAATTTTTTTGCTGCATCTTCAAGGTTCGGAACGCCCGATGAGCTGAAAAGCCTTATCGATGAAGCTCATACGATGGGTATTGCAGTAATCATGGACCTTGTGCATTCACATGCCGTGAAAAATGAGGTTGAAGGACTTGGAAGATTTGATGGTAATCCGTCGCTTTATTTCCATTCCGGGGCAAAACGTGAACATATTGCATGGGATTCATTATGTTTCGATTATGGAAAAGATCATGTGCTTCATTTCCTGCTTTCGAACTGTAAATTCTGGCTCGAAGAATATCATTTCGACGGATTTCGCTTTGATGGTGTAACAAGCATGCTATATTATGACCACGGACTTGGGCGGGCATTTACCAATTACGAATATTACTTCGACGGTGGACAGGATGGCGATGCTATAATCTATCTTACGCTTGCTAATTATTTAATCCACGAAGTAAATCCAAAGGCTATCACCATTGCTGAAGAAATGAGCGGAATGCCCGGGTTGGCGGAACCCTTTCCCAAAGGAGGAATTGGTTTTGATTACCGACTTTCGATGGGAATACCTGATTACTGGATCAAGATCATTAAAGAACGATCGGATGAACAGTGGAATATGAGCGAATTATTCCATGAACTTACCACCCGCAGGGCCAATGAGAAAACAATATCCTATGCCGAATCGCACGATCAGGCATTGGTCGGTGATAAAACCATTATTTTCCGGTTGCTTGATAAGGAGATGTACTGGTATATGAATAAAAGTTCTGAAAACCTTATCATTGATCGGGGTATTGCATTGCATAAAATGATACGTCTCATTACCTTTTCTACTTCCGGTGGAGGATACCTGAACTTTATGGGGAATGAATTCGGCCATCCGGAATGGATCGATTTTCCTCGCGAAGGTAATAACTGGTCCTATAAATATGCCCGTAGACAATGGTCTCTTGCCGATAACCGGGATTTAAAATACCATCTATTGGCTGATTTCGACCGCGAAATGATTAACCTGCATAACGAGTTCAGGTTTCTGGATCAACCCTGGTGTACCCTTTTGCTTGAAAATTGCGGCGATCTGGTACTGGCTTATGAACGTGGTATGTTACTTTTCGTTTTTAATTTTAATCCCTCTCGATCGTTCACAGATTATGGCATACAGGTTACTCCCGGGAAATATGAAATTATACTGGATACTGACGATCCACGATTCGGAGGATTTGGCAATATCGATCACTCAATCCATTATTATCCGCAACATATGGGAGGTGTTTCCGGTTCCAACTGGCTTAAGTTATACCTGCCCTCAAGGGTTGGACTCGTATTCAAGCGTGTACCGCCACGATCGGTGTATGAGGTATAGGAGTTAAACTGTTGATTTGTTGATTTGTTGATTTGTTTAATTGTTAATTGTTTAGTCGTAATTTCAGCAGCATAATAATAAGAAATCATCGCCTTTTTTGCGTGATATCTTATGTAATTAAAGAATTACACCTTCAATCGTTCAACAATTTTCCCCTATAGTTTCAGAAATTCATTTTTTTAACTAATTTTGTCGCCTCATTAATAAAACCTGTTTAAAAAGTAAAGATATAATGGCAAATCATCTATCGTCAATCAAGAGATCCAGGCAGGCAGAACAGAAGAAACTGCATAATAAATACTATGCAAAAACCACCCGTAATGCTATAAAAACACTCAGGCATACAACTGAAAAACCTGCTGCTCAGGAATTATATCCAAAAGTAGCTTCCATGCTTGACAAACTGACCCGGATGAACATTATTCATAAAAATAAGGCTGCTAATCTCAAATCAAGCCTTGCAAAACATGTAAACAGCCTGTAAACCGCAAGCAATTGCTTATCTTATATATCCAATCCTGACATAAATGTCGGGATTTTTTGTTTCAGGATAATACTATTCCAACCGGCTATGCCTACGCTGCCTTATCCGTAGACGTCACCCGGGCGGGCGCAATGTCAGACTGGTCCACTAAACTCCGTAAAGGAGATTTATTAATGTTTACCTCATCTCAAATGTACTCCCCAATGCTGCTTCAAAACCATTGTCTAGTAATATATCATGGCTTGCATCGGCAACAACAATTGCTCCGCTTTGTATTTTTACAAGGCCAAAAGATTTCTGCATTGTAACCTTCTCCCCAAAGTAGATGTCCCTGCCGGAAATGGTACGAGTGTTAGTAATTGTTTCATTCTGAATATACTTAGGGTTTGCTGATTTTTTATTTCAAAGTAGTTAAATGTTTGTATTACAAT
>CAZWIU010000162.1:0-6147 GCA_964634105.1 uncultured Bacteroidales bacterium
ATTGATTATCAGATATGTTTTCTTGGGGCGTTAATGTGGCGCACAAAACAGGAAAACTATATTTGATTTTTATTCGAAACAAACCATAAAAAAGAGGTTGTCCTGTGAAGGGCAACCTCTTTTTACTAACTTTTAATTTTTTAATACTCCCAAAGATCATGCTCGATATTGAAAAGCCATTCCTTCTGATTTTCGGCTTCCAATAATGCATCTACACCTTGTGTATAGGAGTTATTCCAGCGGTTATCGTAAACGTTTGATATCGCAAAAATATTACTGTTGAAACGTCGTTGCGTAAAGAAATCGTCAAATGAGATACGCTGAGAATCATTCTGCCGGTTAAATACTTCATGATTCGAGAGGATGGGCCTGATCTCGGGGAAGTATACCCAGAAGGTTGGTTTCTGTTGAATTTCCTCAGTAGGCATTCCCTGATCATCCACGCGGTTGTATACTCTGATGGGGCTTATACCAACAATTCTGACCTTCATTACGGAAGCGTTTTTATCGAAGAACCATACTTCTTTTAGCAAGAGTTTCTTTACCTCATATGTTTTGCGGGGATTTTCGACCACAACTTCGACCAGCTGACCTGTGTTGGGGTCGGTTGTCTTGGTAGTGTCCACGCCTGCATCAAATGCTTCATCGATCTGATCAATTGTCATCTGGGCAGTGAATTCATTCAATGGGTCGTTTGTCGAGAATGCTCTGATTCCTTCATTATCAATACCCCAAAGTACAAGGTCAATAAAATTCATGCGGCCACCAATCGGTTTGGTAGGATAATATAACGGTAGGTTTTGTTTTTGACGAAGATCGACCATACGGTACATGATTTTTGACCACATGACATCAGCTTCTCTGACATATTCGTAAGGAACAGGCCTTTTGTGGGGGATATGCTCTCTGACATACACTTCTTTTAGATTGTCCTGCGCATTTAAGCTCCAAGAGAATGGCAGAACCAGACATCCGATAAGCAAAAACACAATCTTTTTCATCGTATCTTGTATTAAAAGTTAGTTCAATTTGAAATTTATTGTTGACAAATTCCTTGTTGAGCCATCTGGTCCAATAGCTTTAACATCTTGTATATAAACACTATTACCTCGGCTTAAACTCTTTATAAGGGCTTTTTGATCGTTAGTGAACTTATTGGTTTTTGAAGTATATTCTCTCACGAATCCTTGAACAACAGCTGAGACAGTAAATTCAGTAACAGTGAATTTAAGGTCGAAATCGAAATTTTCCATTTCAGCAAATACTCCTATCTGGGCTAATAAAACACTTTGGTTAATGAATCCACCCTTTTGGTTATTTACCATTGTAACAGGATTAGGAACAGTTTTAACACGAAATTCCTTTCTTCCCATTTCCCGTCTTTTACCATCTATATTGGCGAATACAATAACAAAAGCATTGCCTGGCCTGATTGGTTTAATAATATAAGAATCTCCCTGTTTGACATGACGAGCATTTGTAACCTGAATATCTATCTGATCGGGTTGCACACCGGCAACTGATACATCGACCGGATTGTCAACTCCCAGGTAAAAGACATTCATTTTGGTGGGTGAAACTACTACTGATCCTTCGGCAACAAGGTAACTTCTGCGGAAAGGTTTTACCAAGGTAGTACCATCTGGTCCTGTCAATTCGATCAATCCACCCCAGTATTTCATTCCAAGCCCTGAACCTGGCATATTATAAATACCCTTTCCTCCTTTTGATACAGGAAGAGTATCGTATGTAAGATCAGCTCGTTTCGAATAGCTGGTGATACCTCCTACAACAACTGAGTCATAGGGTCTTGAATTATTGGTTACCCAAACTCTGGGTGAAGCTGTAGTATCACTTGCTGCAAGAAAAACTTCAGCACGATATTCGTTCCCCCTGATAATATAATTTGAATTTGGAATTACAGTTGCTTCCAGACGGTTAAATTTGAATGAACCGACATCGATCTGATTATATAAATAGCGTAATGCTTCAGTTTCAGCATTCCTGACATTTATCTGTACCCCCGACATAATAGTGAGAACGCCGGCAAGTGGCAGGTGTTCAAAATGTTCTGACTCCCAGGTTGGTGCGTCTGATTTGTGTACTTCCTGCCTGTTTGCTTCAGTATTTAAACTTACTTCAATGGAATGCCGTATTGCCTCTGCATTTTCAGTAATTACAACTTCATTAAGCAGATAATTTCTGAAATTTTCTATCTTTTCACGTAATTCTTTGCCCGCTTTGTCATTTCTATCTCCAATCATTACTTCAGCAGGAACATCGGTGTTGTCTTTTGCACTTATCAAAGCATCATCAATCTCCCGGTCCTTAATAGCATCGGTTTTTTTACCTTCTGCTTTTCGAACGATCTCTAATTTTTTATCCTGGATGAATTCTGCAATTTCATTCGCCATCTGACTTACTTTCAAGGCTTTCTCTTTCCAGGGTTCTACTTTAACCTTATTGATTTGGTACTGAACTTCAAAATCGGCCATTACTTTATCATTTGAAGCTTCGACGTTTTTTAGCGTACCAACAAGGCCATCATCTAAGGTTGCAAATGCATTAAGAACTTCTTTTGATACATTCAGTGCCAGCAAGGCTGTAAGCACCAAATACATCATACCGATCATTTTTTGTCTCGGGGTTTCCTTACCGTGGGCCATAGATTTATGAGATAAACTTACGTATAATTAAAATGGTTATTGCTTTGTGAGAACATCCATTGTTGAAAGCATATTCCCATAAATTGAGTTAAGTGATGAGATATTTTCCTTCAGCTTGGCGATCTCTTGCTTGTATTTATTCGTTTCATCCACAGAATCTTTCAGATTCTTGATCATCGATTGCAAACCCGAGTAAAGTTCCATGGAACCCTTCATATGGTTCTGTCCTTCTCTTATTTGGTTTTCATAAACAGCATTAAGCTCTGAAATGCTTTTATTGAGTTTTTCTATTTGTGATTCATGTTCTTTACTGCCCAGGGTGATGTTCTTTTGCTCTTCCTGAATTGTAGAAGCAATAGCGCTATAAGAATCAGCAATTTCATTTCCTGATTTGGTAATTTTTGCTGCTGCATCAAAATAGGCATTTGTTAAATTTGTTGTTGATTGTTTAATTGCATCAGTAGTGGTTGCGTAAACTTGTGTAAGTCCTCCAACAGAAGTAGCAGCGCCTTGTAAATTATCTACAAATTCCTGTGTGGCTACTGTGGCCTTTGTAAGATCAGTGAGACTTTTTGCGGTTTGATTTAATTTTTTAAAACCTTCGCCAAGCTTGGTAACAGATTCCGAATCAATTCCGGTTTGTCCAAGAAGAGCTTCAATTCTATCTACCGATCTTCCACCGCCTTCAAGAAACTTGCTTTCCTTAAAGTTCTCCATTTCATCAGGATCTGATAATCCTGCAAGCTCAGGATATACCAATGTCCAATCGAGTTCTTCATGTAACGGTTCGAATGCTGAGAAGAAGAAAATTATTGCTTCTGTAATAAGTCCGGTTGTTATAAAGAATGTTGCGCCAGGCCAGTGGTTGATTTTGAACATAGCGCCAATAATAACGACTGATGCACCCCAACCATATAATTTGGCCATAAAGTTACGCCATCCGGAACTTTGAACAATATCGGGTAGATTAATCATAGTATGAAAATTTTAATAATTGAGAGTTACATGTTTGCTCCAAGATATGACCTGACACATCTGAAACCAACATACGATTTAGCTGTATCTTGGTATTCAAAGGTCCTAGCACCGCATTGCAGGAAATATCCAATATCTTTCCATGATCCGCCACGAATAACTTTTCTTTTCAGAACAGGAGGATCGTCTGGTAAAGCATTGTATTTGTAGTCAGGATTTAAATCGTGAGTAAAGATGTAGGCTGATTCGTCATAAGCATTAGCTGTCCACTCAGCAACATTTCCAGCCATATCATATAATCCATACTCATTGGGTTGATAGGTACCAACTGCAAGGGTTACCGAACCGCCGTCGTCAATGTAGTTACCTCTGAGAGGTTTAAAGTTTGCCAGGAAACAACCCTCCTTATTACGTGTATAATAACCTCCCCATGGGTACATCGAATGTTCAAGACCACCACGAGCTGCATATTCCCATTCCGATTCAAGGGGTAAACGATATTCATGCACAGGTGGCTGACCTGAAGAGGATAACGCTGCATTCAGCAAATTGGAACGCCAGATACAGAAAGCTGAAGCCTGTTTCCAGGTTACTCCTACAACCGGGTAATTATCGTAAGCCGGATGCCAGAAATAACGTGTAGTCATAGGTTCATTGAAAGAATATGTAAAGTCAGCAATCCAGCAAAGCGTATCAGGATAAACATTAACAACATCGCGAATGATAAAATTCGAACGGTCTTTAATTTCGATTTTTTCACCATCTATGTTCGTCACAAATCCCTCGTATTCCTTTGTTTGATAATTATAACGATTTGTTTTCTTGGCGGCTTGTTGCAGATCTACCCAAAAGTATTCATACATCAACTTTCGGGTATCTATTTCTTTTCTGCCATAGAATCTTTCCTGATCGTTATAAAAGATTTCATTTAATGTTTCATTGGTTTCCTCATCCCTGAAATCAATTCTCATATCCCAATTAAGACGAGGAGGGTCGATGGGATTACCAAACTGATCTTCAGAGATAACATAGTCATCAAGTACTTCACCAAGCATGCGCCTCATAATTGAATCGCGCACCCAATATACAAACTGTCGATATTCGTTGTTTGTAATCTCGGTTTCGTCCATCCAGAATGGATCAACTGTTACTGTACGGGCATAAGAGTTTTGCGCCCAGGGCACATCCTGATCATCTTGACCCATCGTAAAGCTTCCTTGAGGAACAAAAATCATCCCGAAAGGATCAGGTTCAAAATATCTTGCTCTTCCGGGGACACCGGTAAGTTCGCCACCTTTGTAATTCGAACAGCTGCTAATTACGAGAATAGCGAATACAAAACCAAAAGACAGAATCTTTTTCATAATCAAAGGAATTTATCTGAAATTACTTTTATCTGGTGTGTCTAAGTATTCTATATATAAATTTAGTTAATTTTTTACAAAAACCTAATGCTCTTATATTTTTGAGGAGCTTTCTCTACACCAAGCTGAAAACTGTAATTCAACATAATTTCATACCCTCCCCAGGTTTCATCCATCAATGCACTGGTTTGCATATCGTATGACAAACCAATCTTTAACCCATCCATTATCTCAAACCCGAACATACCAACGATTGCTTCGGCTGTTCTATAGGAAACGCCCCCCCAAATCCTTTTATTGTATGCGCAAATCAGGTTAAGGTCGAGGTCGGTTGTTACAAGGTCCGATTTTAAAAGAACTGATGGCTTTAATTCCCAAGCCGGATTTGAAAGTTGCATATTGTAACCTGATGTTACGTAATAATGCGTATTAAGGTTATAGGTTGAGGCAACATTTCCATCCTGAGGTGTTGTGGAAACCTCGGGACTGTTGAGATTCAAGGCAGAAATTCCAAAATAAATATCTTCCGCCCTATAGAATAATCCCGCGCCAATTGTAAAGGTCAGTTTATCAGGTTTCTCTTCGGCAGGGATATACGGATCGCCGGAAGGTGGATTTCCGTCAATAGTAACAAAACTACCAACATCAAGGGTATTCTGTATAAATCCACAATTTACTCCAATTCCCAGGTTCCCGTCTCCAATGTTGAAGTGTAAAGCATAGTCAAGGCTGTAGTTTAAATCGGTATTTAACCCGATTACATCCTGGTAAAAAGTGATACCAATTCCATGTTGTATTCCCAAAAGATTAAACGGAGCATCGGCATTAGCAAACCAGTTCATTGGGCGTCCAGGAAATCCACTCATCTGTTCACGTAAAATAATATTTGTATTTACCATATCGGTACTTCCGACGCTACCGGGATTGGTTCGCGTATAATCGTACATATAATACGATACCTGCGGCAAATACTGGGATTTAACTCCCATGCATACGACAATTACTACAACAGATATAAGCAGTTTTTTCATTTTTTATTTCTTAAGTCATAAAAACTCGCTAATGGCAGGCCTTTTATCTTCATAAGTAAAATAGGGTTTGCTGATTTTCTCAGCATAAATTATTAGCAAAAATTAAATTTA
>CAZWIU010000163.1:0-6139 GCA_964634105.1 uncultured Bacteroidales bacterium
CTCTTTAAATTCATCGGTTTTGAAATTTTAAAAATATTTTAATCGGACAGTAGTGTTTTTTTTAATTAAGTATTGAAATTTTGGTTTTCACCCTATCTGACTTGGAAATTCTTAAATACTTAATTCGCAGATTAATTTTGTTGATTTTCCTAAAAAGGCTAACTTTATAATAAAAGGAAATAAAAAATAGTACTTTTGCGATACTCAAAAAAAAATAAGAAATGGCTGAATTAACCGGAGTTGTAACACAGGTTATAGGTCCTGTGGTGGATATAAGTTTTGAAAAATCAGGAAATGAACTTCCCCAGATACACGATGCGCTTGAAATCATCAAAAATAAGGATGAGAAGTTAATTGTTGAATGTCAACAGCATATTGGAGAGAATACCATCAGAACAATTGCTATGGATTCAACGGACGGTTTACAACGGGGAGTTATTGCTCGCTCATTGGGCGAACCCATTAAGATGCCTGTAGGTGACCAAATTCGTGGCAGACTTTTAAATGTTACTGGCGAAGCAATTGATGGATTAGGACCAGTAAGTAAAAAGGGTGGATACAATATTCATAGTAAACCACCGATATTCGAGAAACTATCTACTGAAAAAGAAGTATTATTCACTGGAATAAAAGTAATCGATCTGCTTGAACCTTATTCTAAAGGCGGGAAAATTGGACTTTTTGGTGGCGCTGGAGTTGGGAAAACGGTTATTATCATGGAACTTATCAATAATATTGCAAAACGCTATTCCGGTTTGTCAGTATTTGCAGGAGTGGGTGAACGTACACGCGAGGGGAATGACCTACTTCGTGAGATGATAGAATCCGGAGTTATTAAATATGGTGAGAAATTTAAAAAAAGTATGGAAGAGGGGAGTTGGGATCTTTCACTTGTTGATAAAAATGCGCTTAAAGAATCGCAGGCAACTCTCGTATTCGGCCAAATGAATGAGCCCCCCGGAGCACGTGCCAGCGTTGCACTTTCAGGCTTATCGGTTGCAGAATCGTTTCGTGATGGTGATGAAACAAGCGGTGGGCGTGATATTCTTTTTTTCGTTGATAATATTTTCAGGTTTACCCAGGCTGGTTCGGAAGTATCTGCATTGTTAGGCCGGATGCCTTCAGCTGTTGGATATCAACCAACACTCGCAACGGAGATGGGTATTATGCAAGAAAGAATTACCTCAACAACACGTGGATCCATTACTTCGGTTCAGGCTATCTATGTTCCTGCCGATGACCTCACTGATCCTGCACCTGCCACTACTTTCTCGCACCTCGATGCCATGACAGTTCTGAGCCGTAAAATTTCATCACTTGGTATTTACCCGGCAGTTGACCCATTGGATTCTACCTCACGTATTCTTACCCCTGAAATAGTGGGAAAAGAACATTATGAAACAGCGCAGCGGGTAAAAGAGATCTTACAGCGTTATAATGAACTTCAGGATATTATTGCTATTCTGGGTATGGATGAACTTTCAGAGCAAGATAAACTTGTAGTGCATAGGGCTAGGCGTATTCAACGTTTTCTTTCACAGCCATTTCATGTTGCTGAAGAATTCACCGGAACACCGGGTGTGCTGGTATCTATCGAAGATACTATTAAGGGTTTCAATGTTATTCTAAATGGCGAGGTGGATAAATATCCTGAAGCAGCATTCCATTTGGTAGGCACTATTGAAGATGCCATTGCTAAGGGTGAAAAGCTTATTGCACAAGCCAAATAAATAATACTTGATTATCGTGAATTTAGAAGTAATAACACCAGAAAAAACATTATATCAGGGTAATATTATTTCCATTAATGTGCCTGGTAGTAAAGGTTCTTTTACCGTACTAAAGAATCATGCTGCCCTTATTTCAACATTAGAGAAAGGTGAACTGAGATTTGTTACCAGCGATAAAAGATCGGAATCAATTGAGATTGCAGGTGGAATTATTGAAGTAAAGAAGAATAACATTATAGTGCTTGCAGATATAGCATGAAAGGTTCCGAAAAATTTTATCATCGACAATTGTTTATCAGAGCATTACCATTTTGCGTATCCTTCTTTTTGTCTCCGTTTATTTGTTCGGGTCAGCAGAAAGTGTCTTTTTATGCTCAGGACAGCTTAAAAATTATAGCAGATCTTTATTTAAATGACTATAAATTACCTTTTATACTTCTATTTCATCAGGATGGGTCTAGCCGGGGTGAATATAAAGAGATTGCTGCCCGACTGATAAAGTTGGATTATAACTGTCTGGCCGTTGATCTACGATCGGGGGACAAAATCAATTATATTGTTAATGAAACAGCCGAAAATGCAAAAATATCGAACCTTCCTACAACATTTTATGATGCAAAAAAAGACATTGAAGCAACAATTCGTTATGTCAGAAAGTTTAGTCAGCAACCTATTGTTCTTTTTGGGAGCTCATTTTCTGCCTCACTTTGTTTAATGATCGCTAAGAACAATCCCGATATTCGGGCAATAATTGCATTTAGTCCTGGTGAGTTTTTTGGACCTGAGGTTCTTGTTAAAAATGCAATTAGCGGAATTACCCAACCAATTTTTATATCCACAACCGATCTCGAATATGAATTTGTAATGCAGATGCTTGCCGGGGTTCCTGAGCAAAACAGACATGTTTTCAAAGCCTCTAAAGGGAAGGGCGATCATGGGGCAAAAATGCTCTGGAAATCGTGTGAATCATCCGATGAATGTTGGTTAGATATGATGCTTTTCTTTAAGAAGATCCGGTTTATTTAATTCAACTCTTTCAGTAAATGATAGAATCATTTCATACATAATGATGATCCGATTATCAACTTTGGTCTATAATTTCAAAGTATGGTAAAATTTCTCGTCGTTCGGTTTAGTTCAATTGGAGATATCGTGCTTACAACACCTGTTGTTCGATGTTTAAAAAAGCAGGTTGAAGAAGCTGAAGTACATTATCTCACAAAATCCAGCTATTCTGAAATCTTAAGAGGCAATCCCTATATCGATAAAATTCATGTACTCGATAAAAACTATCATAAGGTATTAAGATCGTTACAGGAGGAAAATATTGATTATATAATCGATTTACATCATAATCTCAGGACATCTCGATTAAAATTATCTCTGAAGCGACTTTCGTACTCATTTGACAAACTGAATCTGAAAAAATGGATTTTGGTCAACTTTAAATACAATTTATTGCCCTCAGTTCATATTGTAGACAGGTATTTCAAAACCGTTGAACTATTTTCGGTAAAGAACGATAATAAGGGACTTGATTTTTTTGTACCCGCTAAAGAAGAATCAGATCTTTCTTTCATGGATAAAGAGAATCGTATAAATTATCTAGTAATTGTTGTTGGAGGAGGACATTATACGAAACAGATTCCTGTTGATCATATAATCGGTCTGATAAATGATATAAATTGTCCCATTGTGATGTTAGGCGGAGAACAAGATATAAACAAAGCCAACCAGGTAGAAAAGGCAGTTAATCGGAAAGATGTATATAATCTGACAGGAAAAATATCGATTAATCAATCGGCATCAATTATTCAACAATCGAAACTGATTATTACTCCTGACACAGGGTTGATGCATATTGCTGCTGCGTATAAGAAAAACATACTATCAGTATGGGGTAATACAATACCTGAATTTGGAATGTATCCTTATCTTCCAGGGGAGGCATCTGCTAGTTTTGAAGTTAGAAACCTGAGATGCAGGCCCTGTTCAAAAATTGGATTTAATAAATGTCCCAAAGGGCACTTTAATTGCATGAAGATGCAAGATTATAAAGGTATTGCGATGCTCGCTAAAAAGTTAATAACAAACTGATATTAAAGTAACATTTCTGCAATTCATAGCGTATGAGATATCTAAGCAGTTTTTTGAAGTGAAGACAGAATGAAAAGTTAAGATGTTTTTTTATCTTTAGCTAAGAAATGTCTTTCTTTATACAATCTTTTTATTCATACAGAGTTATTTAAGAAATTCATCAGAGCAATTAAATGGCCACCATAAGAGCTTTACTTGGATTATTTCCTAAGACCGGCGAATACGAGGATCGTCGATTAAATCTCGAAGAGGAATACAAATCACTTCTTGCTTTCAGAAATTCAAAAGAATTAAAAAGATATCATGAGTTAGAATCGTATATCCAGTCACAGGAATTTTTACAAAAGCGAAAAGAGCTATTTGCTCTTCGTTTTAAGCAAACCGAAGATTATCGTAAAGAGAAAGAGTTTTTCTCACTAAGGAGAGCAAGTGACATAAAAACATATTACCAGGTAAAAGACTCACCATCGCTCAAATCATTTTATGCAACTGAAAAATCAGAGAACCTTAAAAAATATCTGGCATTAGAAAAATTTATTCAATCGGATGCATTTGCTGATGCAAAACGTGAAGCTTCGCTTTCGGCAAAAGAAAAGTTTGCAAAATCAGATTTAGCAAAAACCTATAATCATTATATTCAGCAAAAAGCATCAACTTCTTTAATCGGGTATTACAGGTTTGTTAGGGATAAAAAGTATAATGATTTCATTTCGGTATTGGAATCAGGTTTAAATGTTAAAATTGCAGAGATCGATAAAGAAGTTCAATCCACTGCTTTCTTGGAACGTAAGGCCTCAATGAAAAAAGCAGAATTTCGGAATACAGAAGAAGGCAGAAGGTTAGTTGAGTTAAAGAATCTCAAAAAGCTTAGTTCTTATAAAAATTATCTGAAATTGGCAAATTCGCCTCATCTGAGAGATTATAACTCACTTCATAATACTACCGAACTTGAAGCATTCGAAGATCTTGCCAAATTTATTGAATCAAGTGAATTCAAACAACAACGCAAACTAATTGAATCTAAAACATTTAAAGATACTGATGAATACAAAAAACTTCAGGAATACCTGAGTCTTAAAAAATCCGAACAAATCAGATTTTACTTTAAATTTAAAGAATCGAAAGAATATAAAACATACTGTAAACTGGAAGGCTCATCGCGCATTAAGGACTTTGAAACGTTACGCGATTATATAGATAGTGATGAATTTAAAAAATTCAAGGCTTTTTGTCTGAAATCTCCTAAAAAACGCTGGCTCGAATCAAAAGAGTATGAATTATTGCATGAGTACGAAACGCTTGGAAAATCAGAGAAAATTGTCTGGTACCTGAAAAATATCGATTCTAAGAAGTTTGCGTGGCACCGGATCTGGAATGAAACTTTTATGGATGATTTCTCATCACCAAAACTTGATGATAGTAAATGGCTTACCCGATATTACTGGGGCGATAAAATTCTTAAAAGCGGATACTCACTTGCGCGTGATAAGCATTTTGTTACGGATGGTAAAAACTTAATTCTTGAAAACGGCAAGCTGAATATCGTTATAAGAAAGGAGAGCATAAATGGGAAATCGTGGCATCCTGAGCATGGATTCATACCTCGTGAATTTAGTTACACTTCAGGATTGATCAATACCGGTATAAGTTTTCGGCAGCTTTATGGTACCTTTGAAGCTAAGATCAAGATCCATGAATCAAAAGACCTGCAAAATGCTTTTTGGCTTGTAGGAATGACCATGATTCCTCATATCGATATCGTTAGAGCAGATAAAAAATTATACAACAGTGTTATTTGGGGAAATTCAAAAGACCTTAAATCTGTTCAACGATATTCAAGTTCTCTAGGAAGAGCCAGATTTACTAAAGATTTTTTCATTTTCTCGTTGGAATGGTTACCCGGAAAACTAACCTGGAGGATAAATGGTGTAGAAGTTGCAAATACACAGAAAGGAGTTCCAGAAGAGCCAATGTATATTGTGTTCAGTGCCGGTCTGCAAAAAGATGTTAGTGGGATTCTGCCTGCCAGATTCGAGTTAGACTGGGTTCGCTGTTTTCAACATATTGATTATTTTACAAAATCCGAGCCGCAAAAACGCAAAAAAGTCACCAAAAAATAATTACCTAGAAGCCACAAATTACTAGTGAACATGTACTTTTGCCTCGTGCACTAGATCTTACCTCATTACATAAATGTAAATAAAAACTGCTTGATTCTTTATATTAGGGCAAGGCAGCTTTTTTCAGATGTTTTTACTACTTAGGGTTTGCTGATTTTTTATTTCAAAGTAGTTAAATGTTTGTATTACAAT
>CAZWIU010000164.1:0-6112 GCA_964634105.1 uncultured Bacteroidales bacterium
AACATAAATTATTAATATACAATGCTTTATTCCAAATTTAAGGGTCAACTAATTATATAGTATAATTTGGAGTCACAAAATATCTTACTGTAGATGATATTCTCGCTTTAACCAAATATCTTTATATAGAATCTCACATTCAGGAACCTATGAAAAGAGTTATCCTTTGCTATATCATCACTATTTTTTTTGCTTGTTTCTCCAAGCCATATGCCCAGCAGACAATTCATGTTGAAAGGATTGAACCCTCCTTCTGGTGGAGCGGAATGGAGTATAACAATATCCAGCTGTTAGTGAAAGGAAAAGAAATTGCAGCCTGTGATGTAAAACTCGATTCAAAAGAAATAAAACTGTTGGGAATTCACAAGGTGGCCAATCCGGACTATGTGTTCCTCGACCTGGAAATTCATACTGCGGCAAAGCCGGGCTTTTATCCGATAACATTCATGAATAACAAAGGGGAACGTGTAAAGTACGATTTCGAACTTAAAGCCAGAAATAATTCCGGTAAGCACTGGCAGGGTTTTAACAGCAGCGATGCCATATATCTTCTGATGCCCGACCGGTTTGCCAACGGAAATCCTGGTAACGATAACCATCCCGACATGCTCGAAAAAGCGGATCGAACCATTCCTCATGGCAGACATGGCGGGGATATAGCAGGCATTAAATCGCACCTCGATTATATTGCCAACCTTGGATTTACCGCGGTTTGGATAAACCCCTTACTGGAAAATAATATGCCGGAATACTCCTATCATGGATATGGGATTACGGATTTCTACCGGGTTGATCCAAGGTATGGAAGTAATAACGATTATGTGAACCTGGTGTATGAAGCTCATAACAAAGGCTTGAAGGTTATTATGGATATGGTCCTCAATCATTGTGGTGTCAATCACTGGTTTGTAAGCGAGTCGCCGGATACAGACTGGCTGAATTCGTGGGCAGAACCTACGTGGTCGAACTTCCGGGGCGAGGTGAATATTGATCCATATGCTTCAGCCTACGATAAGACGCAAATGGAGAAAGGCTGGTTTGCATCTTC
The DNA here is from genome assembly GCA_964634105.1 of uncultured Bacteroidales bacterium. Classification (GTDB taxonomy): domain Bacteria; phylum Bacteroidota; class Bacteroidia; order Bacteroidales; family UBA10428; genus UBA10428. The sequence goes on from CAZWIU010000164.1 coordinate 1,049, forward strand.
CCTGGCCGACCTGAACCTGCAAAATCCCCTGGTATTAAAATACATGATCCAGAATACCATCTGGTGGGTTGAATATGCAGGGATCGACGGTATTCGCATGGATACGTATCCATACCCAAATAAACAAGCTATGGTTGAATGGGCGCAAACCATCCAGAAATACTATCCATCCCTTACTGTTGTCGGTGAAACGTGGTTACAGAAGACTTCGCACACAGCCTATTGGCAATCAGGTACCAGGAACTATGATGAATACGATTCGCACATTCCTGTTGTGACTGACTTTCCATTATATTATGCCATTGGTCAGTCGATGAACGAAAAGGAAGGCTGGACCGAAGGACTGCCACGATTGTATTATGTGCTAACCGAAGATTTTCTTTATGCCGATCCCGATAATCTGTTGATTTTTGCTGATAATCACGATCTTGAACGATACTATACAACAGTGAAAGAAGACCTGGGGAAATATAAACTGGGATTAGCCTTTCTGCTCACCATCAGGGGGATCCCCCAGGTATATTACGGAACAGAAATATTGATGACCGGTGATAAAAAGCTCGATGACGGTTATATACGTACCGATTTTCCGGGAGGCTGGCCACATGATAGTATTAATGCATTTTCAGCCAGGGGGTTGAACGACCAACAACTTGAAGCTTCTGAATTTTTGAAAAAGTTACTGGAATGGCGTAAAAACTGTCCGGTTATCCACTATGGCAACATTCTGCAGTTTATACCGGATAATGATATCTATGTTTACTACCGGTATGACGATACTCAGTCGGTTATGATCGTGCTGAATAGAAGAAATGAGGATTTAAAATTGGACGTGGAAAGATACCGTGAGGGCATGCAGGGATACAGCGGTGCAAAAAACATACTGACAGGTGAAAAATTAAATGACCTGAACACGATAATAATACCGGCCATGTCACCGCTTATCTTAGAAATGATCAAGTAATCCGAATCAGCTATGAAATCAAGGATTTTATTGAGTGTTATTCCCGGTGTTTTCTTCCTTTTATCGCTTTTTTCATGTAATCTTTTCAAGACGAAGGTTCCGGTTGATGATATTTGTGGTCTGGCTTCGCCCATACTGTTAACTGCCGATTCGGTTAAGCTGGACCTGAGAGATTATTTCACCAATCCTGAATACATCTGGGATATAAAGTTTCCTGACGGATTATCTGCAACTAAAGGGAATGAGGAAAATGTTTATTATATTAAAAGAAGCCAGGATCTGCCTTTTCTCTCGACAATCGACCTGGAATTACTGAGGGGAAGAAAGTATTCGATACTGATTAAGAATCTCAAGAACGATTCTGTTACAATTCAGTATAAGACAGGTAAAAAGAATATTCGTAGTGTTAAGGTCCGGGGAAGTATGAACCGGTGGAATGTTAAACTTTCCAACATGCGACCTGCCGGAAATGGCGTATGGATTGAAAAATTCGCCCTGCCTCCGGGTGAATATCAGTACTTGCTGGTTGTTAACGGGAAGGAAATGTGCGATCCGTCGAACCCTGACAGGATCGATAATAACCTGGGCGGTTTCAATTCATTGCTGAAAGTAGGACATTACAAACAGGAGGAATTACCTTTTATCACAACAAAAACAATAAGAAAAAGAAGCATAGTGTTGGAAAGTGACCAACCATTGAAAAGTGTGTATGCTTTGTGGCAAAATCTTGAAGTAAAGGTTAAACGGGAAGAGAAGGTTATTCATGTTAATATACCCTATGAAGCCAAATTGGTAAAACGTTCCTTTATTCGCGTGATCGGATATAATGAAAGTGGCATGACCAACGATATATTAATTCCCCTGGAGGATGGGAAGGTAATAACAGATCCTTTGCACCTGACCAAAACCGACAGGCAGACTATGATCATGTATTTTATGATGATCGACCGGTTTTATGACGGAGATACCACGAACAATTTGCCAGTTAACGATCCTGAAATTTTACCTAAAGCCAACTATTTCGGCGGCGATATACAAGGTATCAGCGCTAAACTGCATGAAGGATATTTTGACAGCCTGGGAGTTAATACCTTGTGGCTTTCACCCATCACACAAAATCCGTTGACTGCCTATGGGCTCTATAGAAATCCCCGTACCCGGTTTTCAGGCTATCATGGTTATTGGCCGGTTTCATCAACCCACATTGATTTCAGGTTAGGGGACAGCCTCGCATTAAAGGAGTTGATCAACAATTCGCATGCAGCGGGTATGAATGTTATACTTGATTATGTTGCCAGCCATGTGCATGAGCTGCATCCGGTTTATAAGCAACACCCCGGTTGGTTCACATCGCTGTATTTGCCCGATGGTACGATGAATACCGAACGGTGGGACGAATACAGGCTGACCACCTGGTTTGATACCTTCCTCCCAAAACTCGACCTATCCGATCCGGAAGTTGCAGATGCAATGTCCGATTCGGCAATCTTCTGGCTTGACGCATATGATTTTGACGGATTCCGTCATGATGCTACCAAGCATATCGATGAGCTTTTCTGGCGGACACTTACCAGAAAAATCAAAAACTTCACTCGATGCGATCCTATGCCATACCAGATAGGCGAAACATACGGTAGTCCGGAACTGATATCAAGCTATATAGGATCGGGAATGCTTGATGCTCAGTTCGATTTTAATGTTTATGACGACGAAGTAGCAGTTTTTGCACGTAATACCGAATCGTTTGAGCGATTGAAAAATTCACTGACTCAAAGTTTACGCTATTATGGTTACCATAATCTGATGGGATATATCTCGGGCAACCAGGACAGGCCACGATTTATATCACTGGCCGGCGGAGATTTACTCTTTAACGAGGACTCAAAATATGCAGGGTGGACAAGAACAATTGGTGTTGGTGATACATCCTCGTACCGGAAGCTGATGATGTTGCAGGCGTTTAACCTGACTATTCCGGGGATTCCAACAGTGTATTATGGAGATGAAATAGGCCTACCGGGAGCCAACGACCCCGATAACCGGCGACGGATGAAGTTCGACAGTCTCACAAGCCAGGAAAAATCAGTCAAGGAGTGTGTAAGCAAGCTTACTCATTTACGAAGCAGAAACATGGCTTTGCTGTATGGAGATATTCAGTTTATTCATGCCGATCAGAAAACGTTGGCATATATGCGTACCTATTTTAATAATTACGCACTGGTAGTCTTTAATAAGGATAATAAACCGGCCAGATTATCTGTTACGCATCCTCAGTTAATGAATACCGAGGCAACCACGTTGTTTGGAAACGACGTAGTACAGGAACATGATAAATTGACCGTTGAACTACAACCCTATTCCTTCGATATAATTGTTCCAAAATAAGAACCTATGAAGAGAACGCTGAATCTGTATTTATATATCCTGGCCATTTGTGGGTTGATGATGTCGTCATGTGATCTCATCAAAACCTCTCCGGATAATACAAAAAAATATGTTGTATCTACAACGGTTCAACATCCCGATTGGACCGAGAATGCTGTTATTTATGAGGTCAATCTCAGGCAGTATACCCCTGAAGGCACCATTGAGGCATTTATGGAACACTTACCAAGACTGGAAGCTCTGGGAGTAGATATTCTCTGGTTAATGCCTGTACATCCGATCGGTGAGAAAAACAGGAAAGGAACATTGGGCAGCTATTACTCAGTAAAAGATTACCTGGCACTAAACCCGGATTATGGCACCCTGGAGCAATTTAATGAAATGGTTGATCAAATACATGCTTTAGGGATGTATGTGATCATCGACTGGGTCGCTAATCATACATCGTGGGATAATGCTCTTATTACCGAACATACTGACTGGTATAAGAAAGATTCAACCGGCAATATTATTTCACCATACGATTGGTCGGATGTAGCCCAGCTGGATTATAGTAAAAAAGAGCTGAGACAATATATGATTGAGGCAATGCTTTATTGGGTTGATGAATTTGATATTGACGGGTTCAGATGCGATGTGGCAGGATTGGTCCCATGCGATTTTTGGAATGAAGCCAGGAGAGCGTTGAACGAAATAAAACCGGTATTTATGCTGGCTGAAGCCGAGAATGAACTATGCCTGGTGAAAGAGGCATTCGACATGAATTATTCATGGGAACTTTTCCATCTGTTTAATGATATTGTTAGAAAGGATAAAACAGTAAAAGATCTGGACGATTATTTTGACCGTCAGGATAGCATCTATGATCCGTCCATTTTTCGCATGAATTTCATTACCAACCACGATGAAAATTCATGGAACGGAACTGAATTCGAACGTCTTGGTGAGGCTGCCGAAGTATTTGCCATGCTGACTTTCACCTTGCCGGGTATGCCATTAATATATTCCGGCCAGGAGATTGGCATGAATAAGCGGTTATCATTTTTTGAGAAGGATACAATTCCATGGCCTGAAACTGAGAATAAGTGGGAGAGTACCTATAAAAAATTTATTGATTTAAAGACCGAACAAACTGTCCTATGGAATGGCGAGGAAGCTGGAAGCTTTACTATATTCAAGATCAAAAAAGCGCCTGAAGTTTTTGCATTTGTGCGTGAAAACGATGTTGAGACTCTGATCGTTCTGGCTAACCTGAGCAATGAAAAAGTTGAGTTTAAGCTCGATAAAAAATTTAAAGAATCTGATTATATCGATGCATTCACACAGGATGAAATCGATATTGATAAAACAATAAAACTGAAAGGATATCAATACCTGGTACTGGCAGAAGATTTTTAGAAAGAAGGAAAGGAAAGAGGAGAGGTGTCCAAACCGGAGATACTGTATTAAAGATAATCAGGATCATTTGAAAACGCGCAGTGAATACTTAGTGCTGAAAGAATAACAATCCTGGTTAAGTGTCAATGATTACACTGGGGATCATTAACAGGCACTTTTAATACAGTATCTTTTTTATTGATAGTTGGGAATTGGGTATGATCAGGCCCACAGGTATAATACTGTTCGAGGTAAAAGTATGAAATGGTGTATCCCTGCTACCAAGTAGGGTTTGCTGATTTTCTCAGCATAAATTATTAGCAAAAATTAAATTTACT
>CAZWIU010000165.1:0-6082 GCA_964634105.1 uncultured Bacteroidales bacterium
ATGCTTTTGCATTGAATATCTGCATGTTAAAAATTTTAAGTGTCAAACTCGGGAATTGCATATCCCAGATCCCGGTAAAAACGAATATTACGAATACTTTTGCTGGCTGTAAACAATTCGTAACCATCAACTGTATTATATTTCCCTTCGATATAATTCATCAATGCTCTTCCCAATCCCTGTTTTTGATACTCCGGATCGACTATCAGCCTTCCGATCCACAACATATTATTGTCAAGTACCCTAACCTTAACCGCGCCAAGAATGGCATTTCTGACTGTAATTTTATAGAATTCATAAATGCCGAAATCTTCCGTAATTGATTCCAGCGTTTGCATTAACGGAGGTATCTTAAAATTATCAAGTAATTCCGCTTCCGATTGAAATGCCAGTTTTTGAACTTCCAGAATTGACGGGGCATCCTCAACGCCCGCTTTTGAAATTATATAGTCCTGAAACATGATTAAACAATATTGGCAAATCCCATGAATGCTAACGAGAGCAAGCCTGCTGTAATAAGTGATATCGGGAAGCCTTTCATATTTTCCGGAATATTTGTGAGCGCCAGCTGTTCCCGGATGCCTGCCATTAGTAACAGCGCCAGCGTGAAACCAACAGCCATACTGGCAGCATAAACAACACTCATTAACAGTGAATAATGTTTTTGAATGGCAAGTATAGCCGTACCCAATACGGCACAATTTGTAGTAATTAATGGCAGGTAAATTCCGAGCGCCTGGTAAAGCGGCGGAGCTGTTTTTTTAAGAATTATTTCTACTACCTGAACAAGAAAAGCAATTACCAAAATAAAAGTAATTGTCCGCATAAACTCAATATTAAGCGGAATAAGAATATAATTCTGGATCAGGTAGGTCACAAGATTGGCCAGCGACATTACGAAAACAACAGCAAGTCCCATTCCGACAGATGTATCAATTTTCCCTGATACTCCCAGGAATGGGCAGATACCAAGAAATTGAACCAGAACAACATTATTTACCAGGACTGCTGCAATTATCAGAAGAATAAATTCCATAGCGGGTCGTTTACATGTTAAATTTCATTTTAATACGGTTCATCGAGGCAATCAATAAGCCATAGGTTACAAAAGCTCCCGGGGGCAGTATAAAGATCAGTATGGTCGACATACTTTCACTTACAAGCCGAACGTTAAATATTGAGCCATTCCCCAGTATTTCACGAATAGACCCCATCAGAGTAATAGCCAGTGTAAAACCAAGCCCCATACCTAACCCATCAAGGATGGCCGGCAGGATTTTATTTTTCTGGGCAAATGCTTCGGCACGGCCAAGAATAATGCAGTTCACAACGATCAGGGGGATGAAGATACCCAATGCTTTATATAAATCCGGAAGGTAAGCCTTCATTACCAGGTCGACAATAGTAACAAAGGTTGCGATAACAACAATAAAAGCCGCTATACGCACTTTGTCCGGTATAAGATTCTTTATAAGCGATACAATCAGGTTAGAACAGATAAGAACAAAGGTAGTAGCTGCCCCCATGCCCAGCCCGTTAGTTGCTGATGTTGTTACAGCAAGCGCCGGACATGTACCCAATACGAGAACCAGCGATGGATTTTCCTTGAGTAAACCGTTTTTAAAATACTTCCAGTTTCCCATATTAATTATTGGTTTTAGTTGCTCCGGTGGAAGCATCGATATGTTGAAAAGAATTATATGCCCTCTGTAAAGCATCGCAATAAGCTCTTGAGCTGATTGTAGCTGCTGTAATAGCATCAACTTCGCCGCCATCCTTTTTCACTTTCAGCTGAAATGTCGATGGATTTTTTCCTATAAACTGATCTTTAAATTTAGATTCCAGCATTTTCGATCCAAGCCCAGGAGTTTCTTTGTGCTCCAATACAAGCGAATTATAGATTGAGCCATCGGGCAGGAATCCGGCCATGATCTCAATATGGCCTGAAAATCCCTGGTCAGTATATGTCTTGATGGCATAGCCAACCACATTTCCCTGCTTCTTCACTGTATAAATAAAGACTCCATTGACATTTTGTGCAGAATCAGCAGGGTTATTATCAAAAGCAGGCACAACCTGAGCAATAGCATCTTTCTCTTTCTTCACTGCAGCTTTTTCAATAGGACCTTTGGTTTTAAGATAAACTAAGCTCAGCGCTGCCGACATAACTAACGAAATAATCGTCAGCGAAAGAACCATATTCGGTAATGTGGATTCCAGTTTCTTAGCCATTTCTCAACTCTCCTCCAAATCGTTTAGGCTTGACATATTTATTAATAAGAGGGACGAAGGCATTCATGATCAATATGGCAAATGATACTCCTTCGGGGTACGCACCATATACCCTGATTATTACCGTTAATATCCCGATACCTGCAGCATAAATTACCATGCCTGTTTTGGTCATGGGCGATGTAACCAGGTCGGTGGCCATATAGATAGCCCCTAACAGAACTCCCCCTGTCAGTATATGGAAAAGGGGCGATGCATTATGCAATGGATCAATCAGCCAGAGAATCCCTGTAAATGCAGCAATTGTTCCAACCATCACCACAGGAATATGCCACGTGATGATTTTACGATAAAGCAACCATGCAAAACCAAGCAGAAGAGCAAGTGCTGAAATCTCTCCGAGGGATCCTCCCATAAGTCCCATAAAAAGTTGTGTATTGTCGGGTAACTGTTGAATGATATCAGGAACTGTATGCCCGGCTTTAAGTCCTTCTTTTAGTATACCTAATGGAGTGGCGCCTGTAACAGCATCAAACAGTTGTCCGCGCGATTCAATGGGAAGTGGCCAGCTTGTCATTTGAACGGGAAAGGAAATGAGCATAAACACGCGACCTGCCAATGCCGGGTTGAAGGGATTATTTCCCAATCCGCCATATACCATCTTACCAATACCAATAGAAAAAACCGCTCCGATACTTACCATCCACAGGGGTATACCCGAAGGCAGGTTAAAAGCAAGCAGCAGGCCGGTTACCATGGCTGAACCATCGCCGATACTGACAGGCACTTTCAGCAAAAATTTCTGAATGAGTAATTCAGTTAGAATACATGAAATAACGGCCACGAGACTAACAAGAAGAGCATTTATTCCAAAAACATAAACAGAAACTCCCAGTGCGGGTATAAGTGCAATAATGACCCCATACATCATTTTTCCGACGGTTTCGGAACTAAAAACATGTGGGGATGAAGATACTGTCAGCATTTTGCTCATCACTTTTTTCTTGATCTGATCATTTTCCTTACGTTTGCTTTGCCAAGTCGTATATAGTCGAGTAAAGGCCGGCCGGCTGGACAGATAAAGCTACATGAGCCGCATTCTATGCAGTCAAGAACTTTTTCCTGTTCCAGCTTTTCGTTCATCGATTTATCGCTGAGTGCCAGTAAAAGGTAAGGTTCAAGCCCCATAGGACATACCGAAATACATTTCGAGCAGCGTACACAGGGAAGAACATGCTTCCGCTTCGATTCACTTTCATCCAGAATAAGGATTCCCGAACTACCTTTGATTATGGGTACATCAGAATCAACAACTGCTTTTCCCATCATGGGCCCACCGCTGATAATTTTGCCTGCATTTTCGGGCATGCCCCCAGCTGCTTCGATCAGTGCTTTAATAGGAGTGCCAATCCGTACCTTAAAATTGGAAGGGTTTTTCAACGACTTGCCGGTGACGGTTACAACACGCTCGAACAAAGGCTTGTTCTTCTGAACAGCCTCATATACTGCGAAGGCAGTACCTACATTAAATACAATAGCACCTATATCGATCGGTAAACCTCCCGAGGGGACCTCTCTGTTAATAAGCGCTTTTATGAGCTGTTTCTCGCCCCCCTGTGGGTATTTTACTTTGAGAGGTTGGACCGCAATACCTTCATACTGCGAACTAATTGAAGTGAGATGCCGGATCGCATCTATTTTGTTATTTTCAATTCCAATTATGGCTTTTTTAACATCAATAGCTTTCATAAGCAGCGAAATACCTACCATCAATTCAGGGGCATGTTCCATCATCAAAGCATGATCGGAAGTCAGATAGGGCTCACATTCCGCCCCATTGATAATGAGGTATTCCGCCTTTTTCCCGCGGGGGATAGTGAGTTTAACATGCGAAGGAAAGGTTGCACCGCCCAACCCAACAATACCGGATTCATTAATTTTTTTAATGATCTCCGGCGTGGTATGAAAATGTTCTTTATGAATAATGTCTGTACGGTCGATTGTCTCGATCCATTCATCACCCTCCACATCGATAAAAATGGCATCGCTTTTATATCCGCTGATGTCAACAACCTTATCGATTTTGGCCACTTTCCCCGATACTGAGGAATGAATATTGGCAGAAACAAAACCATCGCCCTGCGCAACCAGTTGGCCCACTTTTACGCTATCGCCTTTATTGACTATAGGTTTAGCCGGAACTCCAAGATGCATATTCAGGTGGATGATAACGGTTGATGGAGGTGCAATTGCCTGTATAGGTTTGCCTGCTGAAAGTTTATTCTCGTGTGGGTGAACGCCTCCCCTGTAAAATGTTTTGATCACGATTGCACCTCACTTTCGTTGTTAGTACCACCCGCTGATTTATTCAAAAGCTCTGAATTTGCTATACCGGGTTCATCGGTAGTTACCTTTTCGCGGGGCGGAGGAAACCCGATTTCAAGAATTGAATTGGTAGGACATTCCGGTACACATTTTCTGCACAATTTGCATTTATCCGAATCGATGAATGCCAGGTTATTGCTCATAATAATTGCCTCGTGAGGACAAACTTTAAAACATTTATTGCAGCCTATACAGGCCACAGCACAACTTTTTTTGGCAATGCCGCCTTTATCCTCATTACGGCATGCAACATATATTTTCCGCTCCTTCTTTGCCCTTTTGCGAAGTTCGAACAGATTTTTCGGACAAGCTTTTACACACGCCCCACAAGCGGTACATTTCAAATCGTCAACCACAGGAAGACCTGTTACAGGATCCATGTGAAGCGCATCGAATTTGCATGCAACAACGCAATCGCCATGGCCCAGGCAACCATACTGGCAGCCTGTATCTCCTCCATAAATCATAGCATTAATTGCACAGGTATTTATGCCGTCGTAGGAAGTTGTCTTTTGTCTGACATCGCAACTACCGTTGCAGCGTAAAACAGCCACTCTCGGTTCCTGCTCTAAAGCAGTCCGACCAAGTATGGCAGCTACCTTGGTCATTGTTTCATTTCCACCTACCGGGCAATATAGTCCGTCGAGCGATTCGGATTTGACGCAGGCTTCCGCAAAATTTCTGCATCCTGCATATCCGCATCCTCCGCAATTAGCTCCCGGAAGGACATCAACAACTTCGTCGATTCGCGGATCTTCGAACACAACAAATTTCTTTGCAACAAAATACAAGATCAATGCTGAGACAGCTCCTAGCCCGCTTAATGATAATACCGTATACAGAACCACTGTGCTCATTTCTCAGGATATCTTTTGTATGATGAAGGTAAATGCTTTTTTAAAATGATTACGAAAAAAATATAAACCGATAAAATACAGCATGAGAACACCGATACATACCAATCCTGTTACCAGCTCACTCATTTTATGGAAGGTTCCTATTACCAATGAAGATATAAGCAAGATAAACGGAACGGCATACGCAATAATTGTGGCTATCCATCCGCTTTTTCTTTTCATCCTTATGCCAACCACTTCTCCAATAACAAACTCATCGGGTTTAACGGGGACTATAATACGCTTTGAATTGGTTCCAAAGAGTTCGCACACTCCCTGAGCAGCGCAACTACCACAAACAGATGTTGCAGAGAAAATTACTGATGCATTGCCTTGTGAGATGTTTTCAATCACACCTCGTTGTTCGATACAATTGAGAGAATCCATTTATACCCTGTTTATGCAAAGGGTCAAATTTAGGAATTTGAAGTTATAGAATATTTTAAAATATTTATTGATAAAAATCTGTAATGAATAAATATTATCGCAAATCGATATCGGGCCTGGCAACATTTAACCTGATTAATTCATAAACTTTAAAAATCGGCAAATTTGTATTTCATTCTTTC
>CAZWIU010000166.1:0-6064 GCA_964634105.1 uncultured Bacteroidales bacterium
TGGCTATTGGATATTGGCTATTGGATATTGGCTATTGGATATTGGATATTGGATAATGGCTATTGGATATTGAGTATTGGCTATTGGATATTGGATATTGGATATTGGCTATTGGCTATTGGCATCTACTCAGATACACCCGCCTAGGCATTACGTGTTTAGGACTGGCAGGCCCACCTAGGCACTGCCTGCTTCGGCGGGCAGGCAGCTCAACACCTCAACACCCCCTCACCTCTTCAAAACAAAAACTCCCGTCTCATCGGATATTTCCTTAAGACGGGAGATTCTCTAAAAACGAAGCTCTCAGCACATCCTATGCCGCCACAGGATGCTCCTGATCAGGCGGTACTTCTTTTTGCGCTTCGGGCACCTCCACCTGTTTTGGAGCAGCGATCAACCGTACCCTCGACCTGAGAGTCTTATCGGTATACTCGGTTTTTCGCAGCGGGTTATTGCGGTGAATGATCTGTCCGGTTTTCATCAGATCCTGCACCATATCCCAGAACTCATTCAGCTGGCTGGTATTATTTTCCACCAGTCGTCGGCGTTCGTTCAGCAGGCTCACCTGTTCGATGTTCAGGGAATCGATAGTTGTGATGAGCTTATCAAGTTCAGCCTGCCTTTCGGAGTTATAACCATATTCCTCCAGCACAGCAACATTTGTTTTCAGTACCTGTTGCATTTCACGGGCACCCCTCACAACAGCCTCGCTGTTATGCGATCTGATGTTTTTGCGCAGCGCTTTCAACTGCAACGCTTCCATGGTAAAGTTACGTTTGTCGCCGGCCATTTCGCAATACCGTTTAATGTTGTCGGTCAGAGCGAGAAGCGAAACATGTGCTGCATGAAGGTTTTCCGTAACGATTTTACGTTTTTCCGTCAGCAGGCGGGGAGAAATAATATCTTTAACAGCCTGCAGTTTACCACGGTAATTTTCAGAAAAACCATTGGCATACACAGGCGAAAAAGCAGCGAACAGCTCTTTGTCGAGCAAAAAACTTGTTTCAACAAGTTCACCGAAGGCGGGAAGCTCTTCGAACCGGAGTTTGAAATTCTTTTTTTTCATTTTGTTAAAATTTACGTTAAACAGTTATGTTAATTAAGGCCGTTAACGGGCCATTTTAGTTATGGGCATAACCTGAAAATACAATTGTCAGTTTAGTACCCGGAGTGAAAATAAAACAGATTGTTAAAAGTAAAAAACGGATTTCCGCAACGAATTTTGCCCTTGTAGTATATTTCGCAACTTTCAGGCAAATCTCTCGAGTTAGCTCATGGATTTTTGTGATTTTTGCAACAAGGGTGTCATATTTTTGTGATTATTGCAAAAGATTTTTACCTGAGTTGCATTTTTTGCAACATTTTTCTTTAAGATTTTTACTGTATTCTGAAGGTTGCAGGTTGTATTCCGAAGCTTGCAGGTTGTATTCCGAAGCTTGCACGTTGTATTCCGAAGCTTGCAGGTTGTATTCCGATACTTTACACCTTGCATAGTGAAAGTTGCACGCTGTATTCTGAAGGTTGCAGGTTGTATTCCGAAGGTTGCACGTTGGATTCCGATACTTTACACCTTGCATAGTGAAAGTTGCACGCTGTATTCTGAAGGTTGCACATTGTATTCCGAAGCTTAACACCTTGTTTGGTGAAAGTTGTATGCTATATTCGGGAGGTTTGTAGCCTGCGCAGTGAAGGATTTTCTCTGAGCAGCGAAATATTTTCTCTATATAGCGCGTGTTGTGTGGCGTAGTTTATTCTAAATCAATGGATAATACTTTTGATAATCCAATCCTTATCTCATCCATTATGGAGTCAGTAATTTCTCCAAGTCGTTTTACAAATCTATCCTGAGATACTGAACGTATTTGAAAACAGTCAGCCGAGGATTCTTTTGTCAATCCATTTTTACTGTTCGGCTCAATTTTTATCATCCAGGGAGCTATCTCATATCTGTCTTTCCAATCAGTAATCGGAACAATAATCTTGAGTGGTAGTTTTCCTAATGAATTGTCATTTACAATAATTGCAGGTCGGGTTTTTTTAATCTCCGCTCCAATAGTGGGGTCAAGGTTAATTAACCAGACTTCATTTTGCTTCATAAAAATCTACAAAATCAAGGTTGGTAAATGCAGTGAGTTCATTATTAGTTTTGTAATCAGAATATAACACATCAGCAGCTTTCTTCATGACATTTTTATCCTCATTTGACCTGATTGAATGAATTGTTTTTTCGACAACGTATATTCTTTTAGATATCGGCAATCTTTGAATTTCCTTAATTATATCATTTGTTCTCATATCAAATCAATTTAGTTTGCAAGATACGAAAAAACTATCAGTCTTTTGAATTAACTTCCAATGTTTCAGGGTCTCCTACTATGCCACACAACGGTTTGCTCACCCGAAGCTTCGGGAGAACAGTTGCCGTCCCGATCAAGAATATCGTGAATATTGGAACAATAATCTACGGGTTCCAAATCGGGATCGGAGCTGAGTTCTTACTTGCCCGCCGAAGCGTTCGCGAAGGCTGGTCTACCGTGACCGTTGTTTTACTAAATGTTGTTAGTCATGCATTTGAGCGGGCAGGGACTTATATCGGAGGGGGGGCTCTGCTTTCGCTACGCTACAGCAGGCAGAGCCGGCAAATGCGTATGAGCGTTGTGCCCAGTACATTTAAAACAAGAGAGAAAATCCTGATTTGCTATTTTTATACTTATTTAATTCGGCTTCATAAAACTTTATCTGTTGTCGACAAATAAAATCTCTGAAGATATTCATGTCTTGCTTTTCTTCCGTTTCATTTAACGAATCTAAGTATTCTGCTCTATCCTCTGTAAAAATCTTAATCAATGGCTCGCCATGATATAGTTGGATATAATTCATAAGTAACCTTGCTGTTCTTCCATTTCCATCTCCAAATGGATGAATATTAACTACATTATAATGAATGTCAGCTGCTAATTTTAGTATATCATCCCCAATAATTGAATCTATTCGATTATTTACAACCTCGACAAGATTTTTCAATAAATCAGGTACTTTTGAGTAATCAGGAAAGTATTTCCTATCAACGTATACCTGAGCCAATCGTAAATCACCTTTTGAAGTATCAAAATCTCCTGAAATTGTTTTTATTAATCCTCCTGTAGATTTCATAACTGTTGAATTTATCTCTTTGATGAAATCAATGGAGAGTTTGAGCTTCTTTTTTGCATCTTCCTTTATTTTTAAAAAAGCCTGGTAATGATCTTTTACCATTAAATGATCTGTCAGTGGTTTTCCCTGAGCAGTAATATTATGCTCTAATAATACTTTTGTATCGGTTTCTGTTAATGAACAACCTTCAATTTTTGAGGAATTATATACTATAGAAATCATGCAAAACTTCTCGTAATCAATCGAATCCATAATCCGTTGACTAATATATTGTTCTCTTAGTATGTGAAGTTTATCCCACATTTTAATCTTTTTTGTAAATATACTTAGAATTCCTCTTTAATCGGAAATCGTATGGAGCACAACGGTTTTCGCTCCTGAAGCTTCGGGCAGTCGATCTTACTTGCCAGCCGAAGCGTTCGCGAAGGCTGGTCCACCGTGACCGTTGTTTTATTAAATGTTGTTAGCCATGCATTTGAGCGGGCCGAGACTTATATCGGAGGGGGGGCTCTGCTTTCGCTACGTTACAACAGGCAGAGCCGGCAAATGCGTATGAGCGCGTATTATGCCGTCGTACTTTACTTCTCTTTTTCAAGGATTGCGTCAATTTGGATTTTGTTTGCAGGCAAATAATTTATTGCCACATCCCATATAATCTCATAATCAACTCCAAAGTATTCGTGTGAAATTCTGTTTCTCAAATAGTACATTTCCCTCCAAGGAACATCTGGATACTTTTCTTTTATTCTTTCATCCAGGTATTTAGATGCTTCTCCAATAATCTCAAAATTTCTGATAACTGCATCAACTGTCTTATAGTCTTTTTTGAATCGGTCGAAATCATATCCCTTAATGTATTCAGCAATCCTACTCATGGCAGTTTGAATATCATCAAGGAACATTTTATTTGTGCGACTGTCTTTTCTCAATTTATACGTATTTTACTTGATTTAATATTTTATCCTTAATTTGTTCCTTTAACGCATTTTTGGTCACCAAGTCAATTTTCCGTTCAAAAATTTTTTCAAGATATATCTCCAAGGAAAAATATCTCCATCCTATTGGCTTTTCAAATTCAACAAGTAAATCTATATCGCTTTTATCTGAATGGGAATCATCAGAAAAAGAGCCAAACAATCCAATCTGCTTTACTGAGAAGTCTTTGTACAGAATTGGTTTTAAGTCACGTAACTTATTTAATATGTCAGATCCAGTAATCATAATTCAAAGATAGTGAATTTAGGATAACGTATTGTTTTGTCGACTATGCCTGCGGCACAACAGTCGCGGGTATGAAACGTGCCGGATTGCGGAGCTGCGAATGTAACCACCGTGACAAACCACGATGCGGGACAGAATGCTCTAAAACCCACTAAAACCAGCATGTTTTATGAATCGTTGTCAGGCCACGTTGTTTATTATTTGTATTCCTGATTTTAAAATTTCATTTACAACAGGATTCTCCCGCTTAAAATCTGCAATTACAAAAGGATGTGGTTCAATTCTCAGATCAACTTTTCTACGTAATTTCATCATATCGATTTGAGCATCTATTATGTCGGAAGCATTTTTAACAACAATCGCTATATCAATATCACTATCCGCATGGTTTGTCCCTTTTGCATATGAACCAAACACAAAGGCTTGCAAAATCACATATTTACTGCTGATTGTATTAATATACTTATTCGCTATTTTTAAAGCTTCTCCTTTATCCATAATTGTAAAATTTTTATTTTTTCAATCCATTCAGTTGTAAAATCAGGTGTACATTTCTGGTAAAAGGCTTCTTTAAACTATCATAACAGACATTCATATTAAAAGTCGAAAAAGTATCTAACCAATCCAAATAATCTTCATTGAACTTTAGTCCTGATAAATCCGCCAATTTGTTTATATCATGAGTAAATGGGGCATGCATTTTTGTCTCTCTGACAACGCAAGCTTTTAGTAACCTTTCAATCACTATGTTACCAATTAACAATGACCAATGATAATCCTCAGAGTCATATAATGAATCATTGTCTTATAATCATTGTCCGAAGTAGTAATCCAATGATTATATGTTTTTTCTATGTTTATTTGGTCGTCCATCCTTTTATTCTACTCAAAGATAATCAAATCAATCCTGATAGGAAAATCCACAGTTCCTCAATTTTAATTATCTGAATTATTATCTGCTATGTGAATAACCACAATGTGACCTAACGGTTTGCGCTTCCGAAGCTTCGGGAGAGCAGTTGCCGTCCCGATCAAGAATATCGTGAATATTGGAACAATAATCTACGGGTTCCAAATCGGGATCGGAGCTGCGTTCTTACTTGCCAGCCGAAGCGTTCGCGAAGGCTGGTCCACCGTGACCGTTGTTTTATTAAATATTGTTAGCCATGCATTTGAGCGGGCCGGGACTTATATCGGAGGGGGGGCTCCGCTTTCGCTACGCTACAGCAGGCAGAGCCGGCAAATGCGTATGAGCGCGTGTTATCAACTGGCCGTTTTTACTTTCGTTATTATCATCTGTAAATTTTACTGCAGTGACTCTCTGTCCGTGCGTTTGGGAGGGACGGGCTGGAAGGCTCTTTAGCAAAATTCGGTTGTAGCGTTGGCTTTGAGCGTTTTGCTCCCGATAAAAATCGGGATGCCAGAAAGCGAAGGGACGGTGCATGTTGGCTTGTCATTTCAAAATCTCTTTAATTTTTTCTTCCTCTTTTCCCTGTTCAATCAGGTAGCACTCAACTTTGTCATTAATCACATATTCTTCAAATGGAATTTGTGTCTGATATGCTTTCATGTTTTTGAGTTGTTTCTGCTCTGTCATAATATCGAGAACTTTCTTTTTGTAGGTCGTATTAATGTTTCCAAGAAGATGTTCTCCTTTACTTTCAATGATGTAAACCAATTCTAAATGATT
>CAZWIU010000167.1:0-6061 GCA_964634105.1 uncultured Bacteroidales bacterium
CTCGTTTTTTCTTCAAATTTACAGAATTTGGTACATTAGCGGATATACATATTAAATAATTAAACAATCAACTATTTCGCATCCTGTTGCCGCTAGTGGGTACATGATAATCTGACGAATTACGGAGTATTCTTTTTTCTGAGTTATAAGATCAGCTGAGGTACTCCCGGATGGGTATTGCCAGCTTATCCGGATGCTGCTCTGCCCAACTATATACCGACTGGTATTGTTGCTGCTGCTCGTTGAACGATAATAGGGGAAAATTTTTTGCAAGATCAGGGATACACACATATATGTTTTGAGCCATAGGTTTTCCCCGGTAGCGCCACCCGTTCAGTTTTTTCAGGAATTTAACAAAGCTTTTTTGCAAAATTGTTCCGATGAACTTCTGAACCGCACTACGTGCCAGGGAATCTATCGAGTTCAATTCGTAATCGAATTCGTTGACTTCATATTCACGCATTGGACTAATAATATACATGTTATCAAACATTCCGTTCTTCTTCACAAATATTCCCAGGTTACTGCTGAAATTGTCGAACGTTCCTTTTGTACCCCCATCTACATAAAAAACTGAATTGCCATGCGGAAAGCTGCTTTTCTTCCCGGCTTCACAATGCACATTCTGTTTTGGGAAAAGCAGAGGAATGGCTGTAGATGCCATCATCAGGTCCAACAACTTAAGATATGCATGTTTCAGATTAACACTGTTTGCCCAGTATGTTGTTGAAGACAGCAATGAAGTCTTACAAGCTAGTATGAAGGAAGCATAGGGCAGGTCGCTCAACAGTGAGAAATTAAGGCTCTCAAGAATTGATATTGCTTTTGCCCGTAAAGGCGATGTATCGAACGGAAGAGATCCGGCAGATGTATAGACATCGGAAGTTTTAAACTTAAACAGGATCTCTGATTTATAGTAGCTGTCCCATTCGGGCATATTGATGAGCCCGTTGATAGCAATAAGGTTTAGCGATCCGGAGCTGAACCCCGACAAGAGTGTATCGTTTGGAGATATTCTCAGACCTTTCAGCCGGATTAACTGATCGATGATGGCAACTTCCTGCGAAATTCTGGCTGCAGCGCCTGTCAGCAGAATTGCTGTTGAATAATGTTGGCTCATAGTAGTTCTATTGATTAAATTCATATATTCGTTTTAGTGGAATTAATGTATAGAGAAATTTAAAAATATCAAAGCCATTTTTTCCATAGTCCTGACCGGCTTGCTATTGAGAGCATAGAGAGTAATGAACGATTGCATTGAAACTTTTCGTAATTTGAATCTTTCGAATTGATAATTAAACATCAGTAACGATTTTTATGGATAAAATTCTTGTAACATATGCCAGTCGTACCCATACAACCAAAGGAATTGCAGAGGCAATAGGCAATAAACTTATAAAGGATAGTTTTCAGGTTGAAATGCTTCCTATGGCTAATGTGAAAGATCTTACAGGGTATTGTGCGGTAGTTGCCGGTAGTGCAATTCAATCCGCCCAGTGGTTGCCGGAAGCTTTGCACTTCGTTGAGCAACATCAGGCGGCTTTACAAAAGTTGCCTGTGGCGATGTTTTCGGTTTGTATGACCCTGGCTATGAAAAATGGCGAAAAGTACAAGCCGGCGATACAACAATGGGTTGAGCCTGTCAGAATGATATTACAACCTGTAAGCGAGGGGATATTTAAGGGGAAACTGGAGATCAGAAAAATCCCATCGGCAGGCCAGCGTATTAAATTTCGAATAAGTGTTTTGACAGGTGTATGGAAAGAAGGTGATCACAGGGATTGGGAGGCTATAAACAAATGGGCTGGTGAACTGAAAGACAAACTTACGGATACCCTCTGAGCATGTTATTCAGGTGTATATTTTAATTAAAGTATTTTGATTATTCTATTTATAAGCTATAGAAGACTGATAGTTTATTTTCATTACTTTCGTTATTGAATTATTTGTAATTCTGTCAAGCTGACTGCACATATACAACCAGTAACCTTGTTACATGATATGAAAACGCCCCTGCTGATTTTTTCATTGCTTATTGTTTCCATTCCCTTCTTTGGACAAAAGGTCACCATTAGCGGTAAAGTTACCGATGCCGGGTCGGGTGAAACATGCATTTCAGCCAGTATTTACGAAGAACTGACAATGAATGGAACTGTATCCAACAATTATGGCTACTATGCATTGCGTGTGCCGGTCGGCAGGGTAAGGTTGGTTTGTTCTTATATCGGTTGCCCCCCGTTTGTCCTTGAAATGAATTTAGTAAAGGATACTGTTATCAACATCGGATTAAAAACACATATCGATTTACAGGAAGTTGTTGTTACCGACAAGGGCCCGCAACAGCGTGTGCAAAGTACACAAATGAGCCAGGTGGACATGCGCGTGGCAGATATAAAATCAGCTCCTGTATTACTGGGCGAAACCGACATTATCAAAACTTTACAACTTATGCCGGGGGTACAAAGCGGGACGGAAGGCTCGGCTGGCTTTTTTGTCCGAGGCGGAGCTCCTGACCAGAACCTGATCTTACTGGATGGTGTTCCTGTTTATAACGTGAATCACCTGTTTGGTTTTTTTTCTGTATTCAATGCCGATGCGATAAAAAACGTTACCATGATCAAGGGTGGATTTCCCGCGCGCTATGGAGGTCGTCTTTCCTCAGTTGTTGATATACGCATGAAAGAAGGTAATATGAAAGAATTTCATGTCGACGGTTCTATCGGATTATTGGCCTCAAACATCACAGTCGAAGGTCCAATAAAAAAAGACAAAACATCCTTTATTGTATCGGGCCGCCGGACGTATTATGATATTATCAGCTATCCTTTTCAACTGGCAATGAACAAAAGGGAGCTCGGCGATGATGAAAGGATAACCGTAAAAGCATTTTTCTATGATCTGAACGCCAAGGTCAATCATATATTCTCTGATAAAGACAGACTATACCTGAGCGCTTATATGGGGAAGGATAAATTTGGCATGAACGAGAAAAGTACTTACGAATATCAGGATTATACTTCAAGATCATCTAACGATGCGGGTATATGGTGGGGGAATATTACAACTTCGTTGCGGTGGAACCATCAGTTTGGTAAAAGGCTCTTCAGTAATCTGACAGCTACATTCAGCGATTTCACTTTCGATACATATGTGGTTTCTGAGAGCTTTTACTCATCAGAGGAGGGCGAGGAAATAGAAAAGACCGATCTGGATTATTACTCCAGGATCAGGGATTTTGGGATCAAGTACGATTTCGATTTTCCGTTTAATGAAAGGAACTATATGCGTTTTGGGATGAATAATACGGTACACACCTTTTCGCCTGGCGTTGGCGTATTCTCACAGGATTATACTGAAGATCAATGGGACCTGGATACAACTTTGGGTAAAAAAAATATTCAAGGGAATGAATTTTATGTATATATTGAGGATGAGATTGGTATTTCACAATCATTCAAAGCAAATATTGGTGCACACCTGAGTGTTTTCTCAGTAAAAGACAAAACGTATATTTCTCCTGAACCACGTTTATCAATCCGTATTCTTGTAAATGATGATCTTTCGGTGAAGGCAAGCTATGTATGGATGAGCCAGTATATTAACCTGCTTACCAATACCACGATCGGATTGCCTACCGATCTGTGGATACCGAGTACAGCTACGCTGCAGCCACAGAAAGCGTGGCAAACAGCATTGGGCATTTCCTATAGTCTTCTTGATAAATATGAATTTACACTTGAGGGCTACTATAAAAAAATGGATAATCTTGTGGAATATGGCGAAGGATATGGTTTCTTCAGCATGGGTTTCAACGAACTTGAAGAACTCACCACCCAGGGGGCAGGAGAGAGTTATGGTGCTGAATTTATGGCACAGAAAGCCTATGGAAAATTCAGGGGCTGGATCAGTTACACACTCTCATGGAGTGACAGGAGGTTTAATGAGATTTCATTTGGTAAAACATTCCCCTTTACATACGACCGCCGGCATAATATAGCCATTGTCGGCAATTATGATTTCACCGACCGTATTTCAGTCGGGGCAAACTGGGTATACTATACAGGCAGTGCATTTACCCTTCCCGACGAATTAGGCCTTGCTCCTTATTGGGTTGAGCAAGGTATGCATTTCGATGAATGGCAGGAAAATCCTTATTATGATTCGGATTATTTTACAGATGGATATTTTGAAACGAGAAACAACTACCGTATGCCCGATTATCACCGGCTTGATATCGGCTTCAATTTTAAAAAGCAATTGCGCCGTGCAGAACGCACGTGGAGTATCGGAGCATATAACGTGTACAACAGGAAGAATGCTTTTATGGTTTATCAGGGTTATGATTGGGATGATTCTTTGCAGGAAAGTGTGCCTGTATTAAAGCAGATCACCATCTTTCCCATCATCCCTTATTTTCGGTATGCATTAAAATTTTAATTTGGTCAGGCCATGGGAAAACTAAATATCTTATTCTTGTGTATTCTTCTTATGGTTTCTTGTGAGAGGCTTGTCGAAGATTTTGAGATCAAAAAACCGGGGGATAAAATTACGCTGAATGGTTTTGCTTTAGCCGACAGTATTCCTAAGTTCTATCTGACCAGTAACCTTGCATTGGATGATCCGATTTCATTCACTCCTATTACGGGAGCGAGCATTGTACTATATATGAACGGGGAGCAGGCTGATAGCCTTCATATTAATGAGGATGGCTGGTATACCGATGAAGATTACAGGTTCGTTGCAGGAAACGAATATTCAGTTGATGTTTCTGCTCCGGGTTACAGATCTGTCACGGCTGAATTTTTTGTTCCGGCACCTCCGGAAATGACAGTCCTGGACACAAACCTGCTTATTGAAACATACCCCAATTGTATCGGTTGTAGTGAACTATACCTGCTGGAATTTGAAATGCAATTTATGAACGAACCCGGAATTGATGACTATTATTCTGTTGAGGTCATCGAAAATAGTTATTGTGTCGAGGATGAAGATCACGAATGCGAAGATTTCGCGATAAATTATTCAGGATGGTCTTTCCTGGGATCCAATGCACCATACATCGAGGCTATTCGCGCCTATGATAATCATTATTTGGTCCGCAACGCCGGTGAAGAAGCCTGGGGACTTGTATTTTATTTTTCTGACCGCCTGCTCGATGAAGGCATCAACCGGCTAACTTTCAGAGGGGAGCTGAATGTCTATGAGTTTAATAAGGCTAATGATAATATCTTGACACTTGTTTTCAGGAAGATAGATAAGCCCATGTTCGAATATGCACGTTCGAAAGGCAAGAATTCTAATGCTGAGGATAATCCGTTTATCCAGCCGGTATCAATTTATTCAAATGTAGAAAACGGGCTGGGGCTTGTTTCGGGTTCTTCGCGCAGTGAATATTCTATTGACCTGAACACTATAATCAGTAATATCTATACATCTGTCGAATATGAGTATTAATGGCCGAATGACTTCTGAAACACTCAGGGTATTGATAAAAATCAGTATATTTCAGAGATCAGCATAAAATATTATTACGATGACGACTGCAATTGTTTTATTTAATGTAGAAAGGACCAGTATCCGCACTGTCGGAGAAAAACTGGCCGGAATTGAAGGTGTTACTGAGGTCTATTCTGTTGGCGGGCAATACGATTTTGTGGCTATTATTCGTCTTCCGAACAACGATAAGCTGGCCGAACTGATCACCGAAAAAATTGCCGGCATTGAAGGGATAACAAGAACAGAGACCATGGTTGCGTTCAGGGCATTTTCTAAATTTGACCTGGCCAGTATGTTTGAGATTGGGGATTAGGTTACAACCTTCTTTGTCCGAATACAGTCACTCAACCCTGAACCAATCGAATGTAGCGTAACTTTTACTTTCATTAATGTTAGGGTTGGTGCAGAAAAGTCCTACTATTGCTCCGATCCATCTTCCTTTTTTTGTGGTAAAAGGATCCCTCAGGTTGATGAACCGGCTATCATCAAAACTGTAACTTAGGGTTTGCTGATTTCCTGTTTTGTGCGCCACATTAACGCCCCAAGAAAACATATCTGATAATCA
>CAZWIU010000168.1:0-5918 GCA_964634105.1 uncultured Bacteroidales bacterium
GAGATTTAGGGGTGTGTATTCCTGGTAATTAGGTATCAAAACGGACATTCATTTAGTTTAAATTAATAACCACGAATTATCAATATTTCTTCTTTTTCGATATTTATAGCCTAATTTTGTCAAGGTAGGCGTTAGATGCATTTATGATGAAAAAATATAGAATTTACATAGATGAAGTTGGAAATCCAGATTTGGAAAGCTCAGAAAATTTTGATCATAGATTTCTCTCACTGACTGGAGTTGTTATTGATTTAGACTACGTAAGAAAAATATTATCCACAGAATTTGAAAAGCTCAAAGCCGATTATTTTGATTATCACCCTGATGAGCCGATTATCTTTCATAGAAAAGAACTTTTGCAAAAGAAACCACCCTTTTCAATCCTACAAGATCCTGAGATTGAAAAAAGGTTCAACAATGAATTGCTGGATAAACTTAGGATATGGGAATACACTGTAATTTCTGTATTAATAGATAAACAGGAACATAATCAAAGATACTCGACTTGGAAGTACGACCCATATCATTATTGTCAGGAGATTCTTTTAGAGAGATTCAGACTTTTCTTAGACATTAACAAAGCTAAGGGAGATGTAATGGTTGAATCGCGAGGCAGTAAAGAAGATATGAGACTAAAGAAGTCTTTCAAACGAATAATTGAATCAGGTACAAATAACTTAGACTCTTCGGATTTACAGGAGCATTTTACTTCAAAAGAATTAAAAGTGAAACCCAAATCGGCAAATATTTGCGGTTTACAAATTGCGGATTTATTGGCACATCCAGTAAGGAGATGGTTTTACAAGCATTTTTTAAACTTGGATGATGGAAAATTAACATTCGGTGATAAAATAGTAGAAATTCTGGAGACGAATAAATTTTTTAGATATAACAATAAAATTTATGGCTATGGAGCCAAAAAATTGCCATAAAAAAACCCCTTTTCAGGGGCAAGGGCCAATACAACCCTCCACCTCCAGATAGACTGGATTAACACAAATATATACTATAAATATGATATATGCAATAGTTTTTCAACTGGTACAGATATGATAAGAGACTGCTACAGCCAATACGCACAGCTTCACTCCCGATCAAGAACTATGTGGATTTTTAAAATCCTGAGGGTTCTACTTCGGAACGGAAACGGCTTATTGTATAAATCGATAATACTACCTTGACAAATTATTAATTCCATTATACACTATGATCAGAGCAAGGAAAAATTCTGAACACTATGCATGGGGAACCAGTTGCGATGGTTGGCGATTGGTTGATACTCCGAACCTAAGCATTATAGAGGAAGAAATGCCTCCGGGTACCGAAGAAGTCCTACATTATCACAATAATTCAAATCAATTTTTCTATATGCTGGAGGGAACAGCTTCTTTTATCATCGACGGGAAAGAATGTTCAGTGAAACCAAATGAAGGAATTTATATTGAAGTCGGCAACCCCCATTCAATCATAAACAGGAGTGGTGAAAAGATAAAATTCCTTGTTGTATCAAATCCTTCGACACGTAACGACCGGGTTGAAATCTGATCTCATATTTCTGTATGATTACATGTTGGTTTTTTTACTAATTTCCCGTGCTTAAAAATATAGGACCGTTGATTAATCAGTGAGATGGCGAATGTTTTATTAACGCAGCGATGTGTGCGGGCGTGCCCGTATTGTTTTGCCAAAGAACATATGGATACTTCGGCAATGAAAGAATTGTGCTGGGAAGATCTGATCTACATCGCCGATTTCCTTGAGATATCAAACGAGCGTAAAGTGGCTCTGCTGGGAGGCGAACCGACGATCCATCCACAATTTGTGGACTACACAACCTATCTCCTCGAAAGGAATTTTCATGTGAATGTATTTACCAGCGGCATTCTTTCTTCCGATAAACTGGCCGAAGCACAACAATTTCTCGGCAAGTATCCGATTGAGCGGTTAACATTTACCTGCAACCTGAACCACCCGGATATTTCAACCGAAGCTGAAATAAAAAGAATTGATGAATTTTTATCTGTATTCGGTCATGTGACCAGCCTGGGTTTCAATATATACCAAACCGATATTAACTTGCAATTCCTGATCGGGAAGATAAATGAATTCAATCTGGGGCGTCATATACGCTTCGGACTGGCACATCCAATCCCGGGCGAGGTTAATCAATATATACCGCTCGAAAAATTACACGACATGGCCAGAACTTTTGTCAGCCATTTTGATCTTTTTGAACAGCATAACATAACCCCCGGATTTGATTGCGGAATGCCCATGTGCATATTCTCCGATGAAGAGATCGGCAGACTATTCAAACTAAACAGGGGAATGGTAAGTTTCGGATGCGGCCCGGCAATCGATATCGGCCCCGACATGATGGTATGGTCATGTTTTCCTCTTTCGGGTCTGCATAAAAAATCTATATATGATTTCAACTCGGTACACGAGATCGGCAACTACTTCAGGAACCTGCACAGTAAAATCAGGGCTGAAGAGGGTGGGCTTTTCAACGAATGCGATACTTGTAAACACCGGGCTAATGAATTATGTAAAGGCGGCTGTGTGGCTCACATTCTGAACCGTCTGGACAAAGAAGCAATGGCACGTATTAATGAGTTATGCCCATGACAGATCATATTCTTATTTGCCCCTTTAATGAACAATTGTTAGCCAGGCTCAGGCAACGGACATTGGTTATTAAGACAGACGATATTTCATCGATCAATCATATAACAAGAGAAGTCAACAGGCTGAATTATCTGCATGCCATCAACATACGGACAGATGTTCCTGTCAGTGCAATTCCTTTTCGCGACGATTGGCAGCAATCTCCCCTGGCAATCTATACGAATGCTTTTGGTAATTACCAGGAATTTATGCAACAACTCAACCTGATCAGAAAACTGAATGTAAGAATATTCCTTGCTCCCGATAACGAATCTAACTACACGGGCCTGCGCATCATGTCTTCACTGGGTGTTGCATGTGGATTATATATTTATGACGGATCGTTCAACTGGAACCTGCTGAATGATTTAATGTACTATGCGATGTATGGTAAGGCGCGACATGCACCCATCGAACCCTTTACATGGATAGCATCCAACTACGATCCGGCCGGTTACTGCGATTTCTCTTCAGTATATTTTAACTATCCGGGCAGGTATCTTCATATGAACGAACATGAACAGATTGCGCTTACAGAAAAGGATATGCTGCAGGGTAATTTTATCTGTGAAGGCATCATGTCGCTGGAAACTATTCATGAAAACAAAAAATATTGTGATGCGCTGAGTGCAAGGTATGAGACAATGCTAAAGATGAATGAATGTGCATTTTGTCCGGCTTTTCGTATCTGCATGGCAAAATTTGAGCACCTGGCTGACAAGGAAAATACCTGCAAAACATTTTTCACCGACCTTATGGATGCAGCCGATTACGCCTATTCCAGGAGAAATAACAGGGAGACCCGATTATGGCAGTTGTAATATTTAAAGCAGTTGAAAAATGCAATTCAAACTGTATATACTGCGAGGTAATTAAAAAGCAGCAGGATGAAATAATGAATTATGATTTGCTCCGACTTATATTCATCCGGATGAATGAATACCTCGAAGAAAATCCGGATGAGCACATAACCTTTACCTGGCATGGAGGAGAAGTCTGCCTGTTAGGCCCGGAATATTTCAGGGTCGCGCTGAAATTGCAACAGGAGTGTTGCAGCAAAACAAAGTCGAGAATTTCTCACCTGGTACAATCGAACCTGACATTAATCAATCAGGAATTCATCGACATATTCCTGGAGCTGGGCATTAAACAAGTAGGATCAAGCTTCGAGCCCATTCATAATATCCGCGGATTTGGAAAGAATCGCGATTCTCAGGCATATAATAAAAAATTTGTTGAAGGTGTCAGGCTACTCGAAAAGAACCATATAAAATGGGGGGTGATATACGTTGTGCACAAGCTTTCACTCAACATGCCGCTGGAAATATTCTACTATCTTACCAACCTGAATACCCGCTCCCATCCCAATTTTAACCAGGTAAAACTCTTTGGCGACGACAAAACCAACCTGGCGATTTCAGGGGAAGAATTTGCCGATTTCCTGGGCGCTATTTTCCCTGTGTGGTATAAGCATATGGATCGCTATCCGAATGTGCAGCCTTTTTCACAATACCTGCGCAATATCCGTGACAAGGATTTTTCATCGATATGTGAATCGTCGGGTACCTGCAGCTATAAATGGATATATATCGGGCCCGAAGGAGAAACATCACATTGCGGAAGGACAGGTGATTATGGAGTACTTCCTTATGGCAATCTGAAAGAAAAGACCTTCCGGGATATCATGAAAGATCCGCAACGTAAACAGCTTGCCGACCGCCAGTTGTATCTTCCCGAAAATGATTGCATCGGTTGCCGGTTCTGGGGGATATGCCACGGAGGATGCCCGCTGGATGCATACATGACCAACCAAAACTTCCTGTCCAAATCGCCGCGGTGTGAGACTACAAAAGTTTTCATCGAAAAGTACTTTGAACCCGTCACCGGGTTGAAGGCCGATTTTCCTCCCATAAATCCTGTAAAAGCGGTAAATTAGCGTGTTTATAAGATTTTAATTTTCAGGGTAGTCACCGATCCGATTTACGGAATAAATCATTATATTTATGATGGAATAAATGAACCCGGGTATGGATAATACATTGCCAAATTCGAAGAATAACCTTCCTGAAGGTGAAAGTAAAAAAGACCTGCAGTCGAACGATATGCTTAAACGCAGGGAAGCATTGAAGCGAATAGCCTTTCTGGCCGCAGGTACTGTTACCGGGTCGCTCCTGCTGAAATCATGTGAACCTCCATACTGGGATTACAGCGACTATAGTGATTATAGCGATTATTACTACAATTACTACAGCAACTACTATAGCGATTCATATTATTACTACGATTATTACAGTGTTTATTCTGCTTACTGGGATTCCAAATAAAGATTTCCTTTTTTGAATTTTGTTAATTAGGTTGCTTGTCCTTAAGGGGAAAGATATCTGATTTCATGCACCTCTTAAATACTTAAATTATGCTAAAACCAATACTATTTCTGTTCATTTCATTCATCTCGTGTTCAGTATTTTCACAGGATGGGACTTCACGAATAAACATCTCAAACGATATCGAACTGATCAGGCTCTCCGAGAATGCCTATATTCATGTTTCACATGGTGCTATTGCAGGTGTTGGGCGTTTTGCTTCAAACGGATTGATTTTTATTCAGGGGAATGAAGCTTTTCTCTTTGATTCTCCTGTGTCTGATTCCTTAACAAAAGATCTGGTAAAATGGCTTGAAGATTCTATGCATCTTACAATTCGCGGTTTTATTCCAAATCATTGGCATATCGACTGTATGGGAGGGCTGAGTTATATTCAGGGGAGGAATATTGAATCATTTGCCAACCAGATGACCCTTGATATTGCACGTGCCAACGGATTGCCGGTTCCAGCGCACGGATTTACCGATTCACTGCGACTGATGTTAGGCGCTAAGGAAATAGTGTGTTATTACCTGGGCGCTGCCCACTCAACAGATAACATTGTGGTCTGGATACCCTCGGAAAAGATCCTTTTTGCCGGATGCATGCTAAAAAGTATCGATTCATATAACCTGGGAAATACCAAAGATGGAGACCTGGACGCTTACCCTAAAACCTTGTTGAAAGTTAAAGAGAAATTTCCGGACGCTGCAATTGTTATTCCCGGGCATGGCGATTATGGAGGGACTGAATTAATCGACCATACGCTTAAGCTGGCACAAAAGAAATAGTACGCTATATCTGCCGGCTTTATTTATTACGTTGTGTTTCTTTACTATAGGGTTTGCTGATTTTCTCAGCATAAATTATTAGCAAAAATTAAATTTA
>CAZWIU010000169.1:0-5895 GCA_964634105.1 uncultured Bacteroidales bacterium
TGTTTTAAATTATCATTTTCTAAAAACAACGACTTTTTAAGGGTTGACTAAATAATTCTAAATCCATTGCTATCCGGGTAAAACGGATGGATAATCCTAACGTATGGTTATAGCAAGATTTATTAGCATTTTTGATTTAATGGGCTCAAACAATTAAAATTAGAATTTATGCTCCAAGGACACTACAACACAATGGTTTCACAAATATGCAACAGGCTAAATATAAACTTCCTAGTGTTTTCTTTGAGCCTTAGTGATTTAGTGGCATATAATTTTTTAACTTTTACAGGACAACAGTAATTCTAAATCTGCAGAAAAGAATTAAGAAACCACAAAAAAATACAGAGTATGTACCATTAATACCAAACATCATTTCATTCAAAATGAAATCCTATGTTGGTATGGCACCTACTCTGTATCCCTTGTGATCCAGAATAAACTGTAGGGTTACTTTATAATTTCTTTATCAACCCCTAGTACTCCGACAGTCTTTTCCAGTTATCACTTCTGAAGGGAGACGCAGGTAAGCCGGCAGCGTTGAACAGGTTAGGCTCAGCTGTAGCGCTCCATCCGTAACGCACCGCAACCGGAGCCGGTACTTTAGGAGATGTTACAACAACTGTCTCGTCAACAATCCGGGCTTCTGCCGGATAATAGGCCTGGTCTTCTCCCGCTAGTTCGAAATAGGTAAGGTCGCCGCCCCTGGCTACCAGACCACCATCGACATGTTCGAATAAAACAATTACTTTATTGCCATCAATCCGGATAGTATCATACAATGGTCCCGAATAGGTAATTGTATCATAGCCATAGTCTTTTGCCAGTGCCCAAAGTGACAGACGTTTGCCAACATCCTCCTTATTACAGGGATGAATATTTTTAGGATTGCCAATATCCATGACTACGGCCATACCAGTGTGCGGAACAGCTAACGTCATAAGCTGAGCTTCACGAACTTCGGCGGCTGCACTTCGCGGTTCATCGCCATATTCCCAGGGCGCAATCTGAACATAGTAAAAAGGAAAATCTCCCTGGTCCCAGGCGCTCCTCCAACTGTTAATCATAGCCGGGAAGAGTTTTCTGTACTCATAACCCTTGCCGACATTTGCTTCTCCCTGGTACCAGATGGCCCCTTTAATGGTATAGGGAACAAGAGGATTTATCATCCCATTAAAAAGTACTGAGGGTGTATTTTGTCCTACAGGGATCGAGATCACAGGCCTTGAAGTATATGGTTTCTCGGTGGAATAGTAATACAATTCACTGCCTATTATTTCAGCCACAGGCATATATTTCCATTCACCGCTTAAATTCATCGATTTCCGGGTTCCCTTAATTGTAAGCGTGATATCCTCGGGACCATATAATCCTCCACCACCCATATTATCAATTACACATACTGCCAGGGTATTTTTTCCTGCCTTGACTTTATCGGCCGGGATCACATAATCCCTTGATTCCTTCCAAAACCCAGGCCGTAAAACATCTCCTATTTTGCCACCGTTCAGGTATGTAATATCCATATCATCAATCGGGCCGAGATGGAGGATCATTTCTTTACCACTCATTGAAGCCGGAATTTCGAATGTTTTTCTAAACCACACAATACCATCGAATTCAGGCAAGGCATTTTGTTCCCAAAATGCAGGCAATGACATAACAGGCCAGTTGCTATCATCGAAGCCGGGAGCGATAAATTCCTGTCCTTTGAGATCGATCTTACTGTAGAAACTATCATCTCCGGATTTGAGAATTATCTTATCAAGCGTTTTCATCCAGTCCATCAGTTGCTGGTATTGAACTTTGGCCACCTGAAATGAATCCGTAATGGTTTTATATGCAGGAAAATCGTTAAGAAATTCTTTCGATGTCCAGGCTTCTGCAGGTGTTCCCCCCCAACTCGTATGAATAAGGCCCACCGGCACTCCCAGCTTCTGGTATATATTTTTGCCAAACAAATAAGCGGTAGCACTGAAACCTGCAACCGATTCCGGAGAACATTCACTCCAACTGCCAATACAATTATCCAACGGCTCGATGGCTGTTTTTCGCGGAACCGTAAATAGCCGTATCTGAGGATAATCTGCTCCGGCAATTTCCTGTGCCGAATGCATAATTGTATCGTTAGGAGGCCAACCTGCCATGGGCATTTCCATATTCGATTGTCCGGAACATATCCATACTTCACCCAACAACACATTCTTAATTATCACACTTGTATCGGAGGTCTGAAAAGCTACTTCATAAGGGCCGCCTGCCGGGCCGGTTTTAATTTTCAGTTGCCATTTACCGTTTTCATCGGTTTTCACCCTTTTTCGGATGCCCCAGTTTGTGACAATCTTTACCGATTGTTTTGGTGAGGCTTTGCCCCAGAGAACAACTTCAGTATCCCGCTGAAGCACCATTCCATCGCTGATTACTGATGGTAATTCAAATCTGATCGTCGACTCCTTTGAACAGGCAATCAGAAGGATCGAAAATAGTAACGAGGATAATTTTCTCATAATGCGTTTAATTATTATTAATATTTGATGATAGAATTTTTCAACTATTCGTGTGATCTTAACTATTTAACAAGCAGTATCTCTCCGGTAAGCCTGATATCCCTGGAAGAACTGCCCACAAGGATCTTAAATTCTCCGGGGTCGCTCGTCCATGCTTTCATTTCCTGATCATAATATTGGAAAGACCTTGGATCAAGTTTAATCTGTACCTCCTTCTGTTCACCCTTCTTAAGCATTATTTTCTCAAATCCTTTAAGTTCTTTCACAGGCCTTGGGATTTTAGATTCGCTATCGCTCACATAGACTTGGGCGACTTCAGAACCATCCATGCTTCCGGTATTTTTGACCATAAAAGAGACTGTTGCAGATTCATCTGCACGTATTGAGGTTTTTTCAAATTTCAAATCGGAGTATTCGAATGATGTGTATGATAACCCATAGCCAAACGGGAAACGAGGTTCTATATTATTCTTATCGAAATGTCGATACCCAAGAAATACTCCTTCCGAAAAAAATACTTTCTTATCGCCGTCAGGATCGAAATAGCTGTTAAATGTAGCATTATCTTCCCAGGCTTTTTCGAAAGATACCGGTAGTTTTCCGGAAGGATTTGTAATACCGAAGATAATTTCGGCAACGGCAAGATTTCCCTCCTGACCGGGATACCAGGCATGGATCAATCCCGATACTGCCTCAAGCCAAGGCATAGATACGTTGCCTCCTGCGTTCAGAACAACTATTGTATTCTTATTCAGTGCACTCAATTCCGTAATCATCTTATCCTGCCCGAGCGGCAGTTCCATGGCCCTGTCCATCCCTTCCGTTTCACTGTTTTTATTAAAGCCGGCTGAAATGATCACAACATCGCTTTCTTTCGCAGCTTTCTGAGCCTCTGCCCAAAGTACTTCAGCACGGTTCTTCTTATCGAGAGCAGCATCATAACCTAGCCGGATAGAAGCATTTCCCCCTCCCTGGTAATATTCGACAACCACTTTGTTTTCCTTATTTGCGGTCAGGATTATTTCATGACTGCGAACCGTTTCAGGTTGGTTTTGCCACCATTCGATAATCGTTTTCCCGTTCAGTATAACCCGGTACCCGTCGTCACCCGCAACAGCAATTCTGTAATTTCCTGATTGAGGCACTTTAAAGTATCCGGTAAAACACGCAGAATAGTTGATTTCGGGTACTCCAGCGAAAACTGAATCGTCGAGTGTAAGATCAAACCGGTCAAAGACGGCGGAGAACACCGGATTTCCTTTCAGTTCGGTATTGTTAAAGAACTCACCAGATACTCCGTTATGTTGAATACCATTTATATATGTATAGAAATTACACTCTTTGAAATAGTTGTCGGGCAGCATCCCTTCAACCCGTATTGCCTGGGCATAGGTAACCACAATTTTATCGCCGGAAGTTTTTTTTATGGCCTCCAAAAGAGACAGCGGATACAAAGGATCGGTATATGAACTGCCTCCTCCTCCTGTAATTGCGGGATCGGCATTTATACCGATGACCGCCAGTTTGCATGGTTTTGAATGATCGATGGGTAAAATATTGTCTGTATTTTTCAACAGGGTAATGCCGCCACGTGCAGCTTCAATGGCTATATTGCGAACATATTGTTGATCGAGTTGATATCCGGCACTAATATCCGGTTGATCGAAATAACCAAATCGCTCATAAAGCATAAGAATACGACGTACTTTCTCATTAATTATTTCTTCCGATAATTTACCGCTTTCAATAGCCGACCTCAGTGTGTCAGGATGCATATAGACGCCGGCAGGCATTTCAAGGTCGAGGCCTGCCAGAGCACACGCCAGTCCATCGTATGTCGAAGTCCAGTCGGACATGACAACTCCTTCGAAGCCCCATTCTTTTTTTAGTATCTGATTGATCAGGTAATCGTGCTGTGAACAATGAATTCCGTTGAGCAGGTTATAAGATGTCATTATGCATCCTGTATTCCCCTCTTTTACACAAGCCTCGAAAGCAGGCAGGTAGATTTCCCTGAGGGTACGCTCATCCATATCGGATGAAACACCATGACGATCGTAATCCTGGTAGTTTGCAGCGTAGTGTTTTGCAGTGGCTACAACGCCCTGATTCTGCATCCCGATAATGTATGAAGAGGCAATTTGTCCGGCAAGGTAAGGATCTTCACCCAGGTATTCAAAATTACGGCCACAATATGGAGCACGGTGGATATTCATTCCCGGGCCAAGCATAACATGCACATTTTTACTTCGGGCTTCCATACCAATTGCAGCGCCTACTTCTTTTGCCAATTCCTTGTCCCACGATGCAGCCAGACAAATGGAAGCAGGATAAGCTGTCGAAGCCCCAAAATTTCTTACTCCAACGGGTCCATCGGACATATGTATTTCAGGGATACCATGCTGTTCAAATGCCCGAATATTGAAATTTTTGTATCCACCAATGAATTCAAGTTTTTCCTGCAGCGACATAGCTGCTAGGATCTTTTCAACACGCTTTGTCGTATTCGTATCTCTGTGGCACGAAATGCTGGTAAGAGTTATTACAATCACACCTGAAAACAATAATACATGTCTGATTTTCATAAAGATGTTCTTATTAATAATACTACATCAGCGATGTAAACAATGGTTGGGGAGATAAATGTACAAAAAAACAAATCGAATTATTAGGACATATTCTGAAATTTAATCAGATAAGATGAACAGCATTTGTTAAATACTGATGGTAGGGATAGTTCTTATTATAATTGTGAGTTTATATAATTATGCATTGGTTATTATCAACATGGTGACATTACGGTCAGGTATCAGGAAACTCAATGATAACAATACAAAAATAAAAAAGCAGTAAACCTGTAAGCCGGATTCTGTTTCCCTGCCGTGGGCAGGAACTTCTGTCATTTATCTATGCGATCTACCCCTCCCGGTTCTTCCGTAGCAAGTACAGAAGGGCATAGCGGGCAGCTATGCTTTATTGTGCATGCACAACAAATCGGGATATACGTGATCTTGCAACCTGCAAGGCAGACAGCTCGTAATGTCACCATCACGACTGGTGGGCTCTTACCCCACCTTCTCATCTTTACCCAC
Organism: uncultured Bacteroidales bacterium; assembly: GCA_964634105.1. GTDB lineage: Bacteria > Bacteroidota > Bacteroidia > Bacteroidales > UBA10428 > UBA10428. The sequence continues at coordinate 5,597 of CAZWIU010000169.1, forward strand.
CGAAATTTCAGCGCAGGTGAGCTTTCACCCAACCTGGCCAACCTCCGACAGGAAGTTATTTTCTTCTCTGCTTCTGTACCTTCACAGATACCTCCTTTTCAGGAGTGCAGTGCCCTATGTTGTCCGGACTTTCCTCCCTTGTTCGCCGTAGCTTTAGCGAAGGCGAACCTTACTAAGGTACTGAACAAGAGCGACAGAACGGTTTACTGCCCTTTATGTAGTGTTGAATTGTTTAACTGTTTATTCGTTTTATCGTTTTATCGTTTTATCGTTTTATCGTTTTATCGTTTTATCGTTTT
>CAZWIU010000170.1:0-5751 GCA_964634105.1 uncultured Bacteroidales bacterium
AAATTTAATTTTTGCTAATAATTTATGCTGAGAAAATCAGCAAACCCTAATTATTTAGAGATTGCCTAAGTCTTAGTGATTCTTTGTGTCGTTGAGTCTTAGTGGCACCATAAAGGCTCTAAAAAACCATTATTACAATAAGATTCTCTGGTCTCAGACCGAATGTAGTGGTTAGTATGATATCAATGCAAATTTTTGATACAATGCATGATATAAAACTTTTAGACCGCCTGTAAATCAGTATCATGAATAAGTAATAATTGATGTTATTATGCTTGAAAATAGGTCATTGGATGTGTTTTATCTTACACATTGTTCATGACCCTGCAATTTCATTACGACTACTTTAGTTACTATAAAATTCAAATACATCTAAATCCCGTTATTCCAATCCTCCAATCCTCCAATATTCCATTATTCCCTGCCTTCATTTCGATGAATCGTAATTTCGGCAGGCAGGCATTATTCCATTCTCCCTTTCTCCCATTCTCCCATTCTCCCATTCTTCCGACGATACATTATTCCAACATTCCATTATTTCAATGTTCCATTATTCCAATCCTCCAATCTCCCAATCTTCCGGTAATCATTTATACACAACCCATCCTTCTACAACCAACCATCAGCGGAAACCGTTGAGAATATAATTATTCCTTCCCTCCCGCCCTGATAAAGCAAACATACTTATCCCCGGAAAAATTCCAGCCGTCCCCCGCTGTCGTAACTCAGCACAAATAGTTGCCCGACTGCATTACAAACCTTTATTTAGAAGCCATAAACACTATGGCCATGAAAAAAGGGATATTTCAAGTATTACTATTGATCTCTTTAGTTACAATGCTTAAGGGACAAACCAACGTCAGCGATTCGCTTGCCCTTGTAGCGTTATATAACAGCACCAATGGGCCTGCATGGTCCGATGCAACGAATTGGCTGCAGCCGGGAATACCAGTATCTGATTGGGATTATGTAAGCATTAACGGTGAAGGCAGGGTAACACGTCTTAGCCTGGGAATGAATAACATGAGCGGTACATTGCCTGCCGCAATAGGTGATTTAACCATGCTTACCACGCTCGATCTGCAAAATAATAATATTTCCGGTGAGGTGCCCGACGAAATCGGAAATCTGGTGAACCTGGAATACCTGATTCTTTCCTATAATGAGTTCACCGGTGCTATTCCTGCCGGTATAAGTAATATGACCCATCTTGTTGCCTTTCATGTGGCGGATAATCACTTTACGGGGCAATTACCTGACCTGGGAAATGCAGTCAATCTTAAAACCATTTCATGTTATGAAAACAACCTCTCGGGATCTCTTCCGGCTGATCTTGGAACATTGCTACATCTTGAAGAACTGAGCATTTTTACCAATAATTTCACCGGGCCTATGCCCGATGGCCTGGCAGCTATACCGGCATTAAAAAATGTAGCCCTTGGCGACAATTGTTTTACGTTTGCCGACTTTGAGCAATTTGTTGGCAATTCTTTGGATTATTTTGGCTACTGGCCGCAACGTCAAATCAAGACGATAACGCATCAACTTAACTATGCTACCGGCGATACTATTGAAATCGATATCACCCAACTTACAACGTATGAATCGGCAGCTGTAAATAACGAGTACCGATACCTTAAAGATAACAGTGTTCTCGTATCCGATTATTCACCTTCTCCTCTCTTTGGTACAACCGGCCTGGACGATTCGGATGAAGGATATTATTATTTCACTATGATCAACTCCGACTGGCCTGGTTTCACGCTAACGACCGATTCGATCAGACTGGTTATCGATGGGCCTGTCAACATAGAGCTTTCAAACAACGCCACCGATGAAAACGTTAATCCCGGTAGTCTGATTGGCATGTTTACCGTTACTGACCCGGACCAGGTTGACGGGCATACGCTGAGTTTCAGCGAAGGAGACGGACAGACTGATGCCGATAATAACCTGTTTACCTTAACCGGGAATGAATTATCGATCAATGTTACACCTGATTATGAGACCCAACCGGAGTTCCACATATGCGTCAGAGCAACCGATGATGAGGGACAGACACTTGATCTTCCTTTCATTATATATATAAACGACCTCCCCGATGAAACCGGGATAAGTATTGAATCCAACGTAAAATTCAGGATATTTCCCAACCCTGTACAAGATCAGATTACCATTGAATATGAGCTCCTGAAGGAGGATGAGATTACCATCAGGTTACTCGATTTGCAAGGACGTTTAATAGCAGTATTGCTTGATCGGGTGAACCAACAGCCCGGGAAATATACCGAGACGATAACTATTCCGGGAAATATAACGCGAGGAGTATACCTTCTGCATATCTCAGGTATCGATACTCAAACAATTTGTCAATTAATAAAGTAAGTCAACCCGCTACGGCATCATGGGAACAGCTCCGATAAAGCATTACTGCAGGATGATTACCTAATCGCTATGCAACCTGGACAGAAAGAAAAATTACAAACCAAACTATACAATCTATGAAAAAGTCAACAGTAAATATAAACCTGAAGATCCCAACGGTGGGAATTTTACTGATTTTCTGCTTATGCGGTATTTCCGGGCAGGAGCCTGTCAATAATATAGCTCCTGAAAGGAATACGGTTTCGGACGAAGAAATTCTTATCGAAATACCATCTCCTTCCGATGAAGAAACCCTATCCGGCAATTATGTAAACAAATCGACCGGAGTATTTTATCTGTCAGATAATACCAACTATGCCCTTGCCGATGGCGGTTCCAAAAGTTACGTTTTCACTCCCTCCGATCCACTCCCTGATGGAGCATATGTAACAAGTGTTGAGTATTATATCCGGATTGATGATAACGGAGATGAATCAAACTTTTATCCATACGATTATGAAATATGGCTCTCTTCAGCATCGCATGAGGGCTATAAATTTCTTTGCGTATATGATCAGGAAGGAATCTCTACTTCACATACCGATGAAGGATTTGACGATGATCTGGAGGATGATTCCGACATATTCCTGAACTACCGTTCGACGGATGCTTTCGATAATGAACCGGCAATACAGGATTTTAAAGTATATATCAAGGATAATGTATTGGATGGTGAAGGGATTGTTGATGCAGTGTATTTAGCCATTCATTGGTTTGCCCCCGATCCGAGGAACCTGAATGCAAATCATACGCCTGAAGGGTGGAGTGCGCCTATGGTAATCAATCAGGTTGAAGGGTCAAATTCTAGCGCTGCTTTTTTATTTGCCAACATTCCCTCCTATGTTGATGCAAGTTTCAGGGTAGAAGAGAACGATTTTCCTGTTGGAGCATTGATTAAAATGGAGCTTAGGATCGATGGAGAATTTATTACGGAGTGGGGATATTGGGGAGCTTCAGCCGGAGCTGTCCGCAAAGAAGAGGATATTGAGTATACATTCACCGCCGGGGACCATGTTGTATGCCAGGTGGCAGATCCCGACAACTTCTGTTTGGAAACCAACGAAACCGATAATCAGTATTGTCAGACCTATACTTTTATCGGCCCGCCTTCCACACCTCTTTTACTGGCCCCTGCCAATGGTATGAATTCAGTACCAACCACCATGATGTTTGACTGGATGATCGATGAATATTTCGGAGTGAATATTATAGAAATAGACGACAATTCCGATTTCAGCTCCCCGGTGGTGGCCGGGTTTGTAGAGGAAGATACGGTAACCTGCTGCGAAGTATCGGGACTGGATTCAAACGTTACCTATTTCTGGCATGTGAAAGCCTATAACCAGGCAGGAGTAAGCGAATGGTCGGATACCTGGCAGTTTACAACAGTTGCGGCAGTTCCCTCTGCTATAACGGAAGCGCCATCATCCGGTTATTATTTAAAACAAAACTATCCCAATCCTTTTATGAAAACGACTACCATTGAATTCAGGCTGCCGGTTGAAAGTAAGGTGGACATTGAATTTCTCAATATGCAGGGAAAACAGGTCGAATCCTTCTCTGGGTATTTTAATGCAGGCATTCATTCTGTTGAAATAACTCTTACTCAAGAATTGCAGCCGGGAGTTTATTTCTACCGGATAAGAACATCGGGATATACTGATTCAAGAATGTGTATTGTCCGGTGATTATAACATATAGGACTTTATATAAGCAAAGCACAGCGTCTGAAAAAGACCAAGAGTATGAGCATAATGAAAGGCGTCATCCACAAATACAATTAAACCTGACCAAAGTGAAAAGCATAGTAAAGTCATCCGGATTGATCGTACTGACAGTCTTTATGGCAGTGCAGGTCCCTGCCCAGGAAACAAAGCTCCTGTGGGCCGATGTCGGGGATATGTCTGAGACAGGCGGCAAAATCAAGATGTCGAACCTCGATGGCTCGGGCCTTCTGGCCCTTATCGACAGTCTCTTCTTCCCGGCAGGAATAGCCGTCGACAATTCTTGTTCCCCGCCAGAACTCTATATTGCTGAACGCGGGAAGGATCGTATTCTGAAAATGCAAATCGGGGATACAACAATGCAGGAAGTAATTACCGGTATACCGGGTATCTATGATATCGAACTAGACCTGAACCTGAGGAAAGTTTTCTGGATCAGCAATACCTACTCCCTTGATGCGGTTTCATGTGCCGACATGGATGGGCTGAACAGCAATATTGAAGATAAGTATGTCTCAAACAGTACAGGTTATGATTATACAGGGCTTGCCATTGACCCCGCCAACGAAAAAATCTTCTGGGTCAGAAGGGATAATGGATGTGAAGACTATATCTACAAGATGAATTATGATAAAACCGGTTTTCAATATTTAATTGAATATCCGGCAAACAAGCTGATAGGGCCATGGGACATTGATCTGTACGAAGGCAGTCTTTATTGGACAGACTGTGGCCTGGCCGAAGATATCATATACAAAGCGGACACGGATGGATCAGGTATCGACACTGTGATCAGGGATGTAAATACATTGTTCTTTGTAATCGATTCTGATGATTCCAAAATATACTGGAACGATGATGACGTAATAGGGTGTTCGAACCTGGATGGAACCGGACGTGATACACTGTTTAACGGATTAGGTGATTTTATCTATGGTATGGCCATAGCTTACAATGTACAGGATACCATACAGGAACCGGAAGAACCTGAGGAGCCTCAGGAATTAGCTTTCGGAGGAATGTATTCCGGGATTAGAGGGGTTAAGGTATACCCTGTCCCTGTGCGCGATAATGTGACACTTGAGTATACCCTTGCCCAGCCTCATGAAATATCGGTTCAGCTATTCGATCTTCAGGGCCGTATGCTGGCTGTACTTCTTGAAACCGGCACGGAAAAACCGGGAACTTATTTCAAATCTCTCACGATTCCTGAACATCTTAAGCCGGGCCAATATATCCTTTTGCTGACAGGAGAAGGAGAGAGCGCTGTATATAGAATATTAAAACAGGATCCTGTAAACTGTATATCTCGTTGAAAAAGCATGATACTGATGATCCCTAGTAAATCATACACTGTAAAAGACAATCTTATGAACACCATGAAAAAGATAAAAACACCCTGTTTCAATAAAATAGCATTTGGAGGTCTGCTGATCCTCCTATCACCTGCGCTATACGGACAGGAAGTATACCGGGAATTTCCAACTGCTTGTCCGGACAACGAAATGAATCCTGCGCCTTTCCACGATAGTTATGGAAAAACAGGACTCCTGTTTTCAGCGTTGCAACACCCAAAAATTTTTTATTAATGATTCGGTATAGT
>CAZWIU010000171.1:0-2011 GCA_964634105.1 uncultured Bacteroidales bacterium
ATAATTGATAATAAGGCTTTAACAAGATAATGTTATTTCGAACTCACGTTAATTATATCAACCTATGTTAAAAAAAATTTTCTTTCAATGGCTCATAATTAATTTATGTTTATTTATGAGTACGAGCATAATTTTTGCTCAAAATTTCTCAGCAATCTATACAGGTGTACATCAAAATTGTAGTAATGTAATTATTCTTGGCCCCAAGAAACCTGGGCAACAATTTACTATTAACGTTAAGGTAACAAATAACCTTGAACAAGTGGTCAATGGTCAAGGGAATGTTACTGATGATCAAAACTACACAATAAAACTCAATAAATCATTATTCCCGACATGGTTTAGCGGGCCCAATCCCTTTACACTAAAGGGAGGTTCATCCTATGAATTTCCTTTAACTTTTACCCCACCTACTGATCCTTTTTGTGCATATGGGTCAGATTATTATTATAATGTCGAATTCGATGCAGTAAAGGTATCAAACAGCAACATAAGAGAATCATTTCAAACTCAATGCCCATTTGAGATTTGGGTTGATGCATGTGCTCCCGTGATTTTGCAAACACCAAACATAACTACTGGTTTTTACACAAGTACTTGTATTTATATTAATGATATGTATTATACTGATGACGATGATCAGTTAACAAGAAGTATTCTATGTAAAGACAACCTTAATTATTCAAAGACTTTTACTACTTCAGATAATAGTTATCGCATTGATAATTTAATGCCCAGCACAACTTATTATTTAACAATAACTTGCACTGATCGTGCTGGGAATGTAAGTCTTCCTTATACAACTTCAATTAAAACTCTTCCTCAACCTCCTAGAAACCTTACCATTAGTGAGGTTACTCCATATAGTTGTAAGTTATCATGGAATGCTCCACTTGCTGGAACAGTTGATGGGTATATTATATACAATGGTACTACACGAGTCAATAATGTGTTAATAAGTGGAACTTCTTATATAATTAATACTCTGTGCCCAAACAATACATATAAATTTACCGTTAAATCCTTTGATGAATCAGCTGAATCTGTAAACAATCCCTCAAAAACAGTAAACACCCCAAATTTAGCCTCGACAATTTCTGGGGCTTCTTTAATTTGCTCCTCTGCGAATTATACCATAAGTAGCATGCCATCTGGTGCTTCAGTAACATTCAGTAAAAGCTCAAATTTATCATTTGGAAGTGGAGGAGGGAATTGGGTAGGTGTCTCATTAGTCAGTGAGGGCGCCGGTTGGATTAAAGCGGTGATCAATAAAAATAGTTGCCACACTCCAATACCTACAAAGAATATTTGGGGAGGTAAACCAAAAACTCCTGAGTTAGGTCTAACCGATCTTCAATGTGAAGGACTTGCAGTTGTTTATGATAACGCACAACGCACTGATCAGGCAAGCAGTTGGAACTGGACTTGGGTATCTTATTTATTAAACGCAGAGACTCCCACTCCCCATAATTATACTTGTGTTCAGAATTATGATCCCGTAAATACTAGTATACATCAGACTGATATTTTTGCTACTGCAACCAATGCCTGTGGAACAAGTGCAATGGGAACAAATATTATATATTTACATGGGGGTCAGTCCTGTGAAGGTGTTGAGCCAATTGTCCCACCTTTTTGTGAGCCACCATTAAAGGCTGCAATTACTTCAAATGTAACCAACGAAGATATATCTTTATCAGCTTTCCCAAATCCAACAACTGGTGTTGTTGAAGTCGTTATTAATGGTTCTTTGGAGAGCAATTATACTATCTATCTATTCAACGACATGGGTATTATGGTTAAAATGTTGGAGAATAATAATGGGACGAATTTAAAGAGAATTGATTTATCTAGCTATCCAGCAGGTATATATCTGATTAGATTAAATGTCAAATCTGATTCATATTATACTCGAATAATAAAAGAATAGGTATAATAATCTTTTTGGAGAAATAGAAGAAACTGTCTCTAGATTAGACAGTTTCTTCTTTTCTATTAATGTGAATGAATT
>CAZWIU010000171.1:2111-5742 GCA_964634105.1 uncultured Bacteroidales bacterium
GAAGAGATACCGGTCATATCGCATTCCCCCAAAAAGGGAGAGGGTTTTACAGGTCAAGAAACTGTCTCTAGATTAGACAGTTTCTTCTTTTCTATTAATGTGAATGAATTTGCTTAACTATCTTCCTTTTCCAGTTTTAGAAGTTTTCAATTAAACACCCGAAGAATATACCATTTTCATCGTTTGAAAATCTATGTCTGAATCTTAATACGTATTCAGCCATTTGTATCGCTTCGACTGATCACCCAGCTGAACAGCAATGATGATTTCATGAGAGCCAACAGAGTACTTACGTACAGGAGTCATGGTGTAGTCGAAAGCGTAGCAGAAGAGATACCGGTCATATCGCATTCCCCCAAAAAGGGAGAGGGTTTTACAGGTCTTATAGGAAATGCCGCACCAATAGTTAGTGGAAATGGTTGTTACGACACTCAGATCGATCTGGTCTTTTTGTTTCTCTGCAATCTTAATAAGGGTTGCCGGCTCAATCATCACTTTCGATGAAATTTCATACCGATAACCGCCCATGAGATAATGCTGACGTACCTGAAGATAATCCGATTCAATGGACCCACCCCATTGCAAGGCTGAACGCGATAAATTAGTAACCGAATACCCGGCAAAGTAGTTTTTTGATTTCATAAAAATACCGAGGTTGAAATCGATCATCCAGCGACGCGTTTTATCCCCCATAACCAACATATCCGACTGATCGTCGGATAATATTATATCAGCTGCTTTTAAACCCAGGTTTGATAGAGTTGATGTCAGACCAAAGGAAAGTTGTTGTTCATCCATTTTAATATGATATGAATATGTTCCGGCCAGTCCTGTATTACTTAGTGGTCCATATTTCTCATTGAATACCTGGACACCGGCTCCGACATTTTCAGGTCTGAAGAATTTCACATTTTTCAGAATACTCCTTCTGGGCTTTCTATCCTTCCGAAAAATCCTGGAATCGAAACTTGCAATGTGGTATTTCGGAGCTCCTTTGAATCCTGCCCATTGTTCGTATGCTGCAACACGAACGGTGGCAACCTGTTCGCTTCCCGCCACAGCCGGGTTAAAAAGATACTTGTTAAAAATAAACTGGCTGTATAAAGGTTCCTGTTGCGCTTTTATTAAGGTATTGGCAATCAACAACAGAAGAAGCAGTAATACTAAGTATTTTGAAACATTTCTTTTTGATTTCATACTTCAATCATTCATTTTTTATTAGACTCCTTCTGTTATTATTCTCTGACAATGGTCACCGTGCCTTTTATCGGTTTTTGTCCGCTGATCTTTAAATCGATAATATAGTAATAGGTATCCATCGGTAAGGATTTTCCTTCGTAAGTTCCATCCCAATCGTTCTGATAACCGGCAGTATGCAACACTACCCTGCCGGTACGGTCAAAAACATCAATGGTTACTTCCGGATACTGCTCAATATTATTAATGACCCAGGTATCATGCACACCGTCACCATTTGGTGTAAATGTATTCGTAATAGGACCTAACGGATTGATGCCGCATTCAAAAACAATCAGTGTATCGGATGAAATGCAGGAGTTTTCGTCAGTAACCTGTAAGGTATATATGTGTTCGCCCGGGTAAATAATTATTTCATCATCGGTGTCGCCTGTTGACCATAAATAGTTGACGAATCCCGGAATTCTTAGTGTGTAACCTGCTTCATCGCAAATGGAAGTATCATTTCCTAAATTTAGGATCGGATTTTCATTAACAAGCAACAAGACTGTGTCAGATCCAGGACATCCGAATTCATTTTCAATACGTAGCCATATTTCTTCCGTTTCTCTTCCCGTATAACTTTCCTGGTGGCTAAAATTTTGCCATGTGTAGAGCGAATAAGTACTATCAGGATGAAATACTGCACTGTCACCTTCGCATATTTCCTGATCAGGGCCAAGATTTACCGTTGGTTGCGATACAAAGACAATTTCTTCCTGAATTGTCCCGTCACAGCCTTCATCTGAGATTTCCTGAAGTGTCATAGGATATTCCCCGTTGGGCAGATCCCAGGTTACATTTATTGTTGTAATACCTGTTTGTTCAATTCCTAAGGCTATGATGGTCCACCGATAATCAGAGCCGGTTGGTTCCTCAACAGAGTAATTGCGTGTTTCTCCCCTGCAGGCAAGGTCAAAATACTCAGCATGGCTGCCTGGATTAGCAGGGCTGTTACTTATAATAGCACTGGTTACAGGAGCAGTCAGGGCAGTAACTTCAACTCCTTCCGACCAACCGCTTGTACAACCTCCCGCTGTATTTCTTGCTCTTGCCCAAACCGTAATTGATTCTGTTTCGTTCAGATAACTTGTATATTCAAATGGTGCGACATTGTCGGTTTGTGAAATACTTGAACCGTTATCGATTGAAAAATCGACTGTGTTTGCATTTGATATCGTTGCTATAAACAGAGCATCGCCCGGACCGCAACGGTCATCGCCGGTAAGTGTAATAGCGGGTATCTCCTGAACTGTAATGTATTTGGCAACTGTTGAACTGGTACCATGTGTTACAGTTAGTGTTATTGTTTTTGCTCCTGTGGTCGTATAGGTAACCTGGTGAGGACCTTCGCCGGTTGCAGACACAGGGAAGGCTCCTGGACCGAAATCCCAGGAATAAGTTTCCGACCCGTTGACTCCGGTTGATGTACTCCAGACGGTTATTGTATCTCCAAGGCAGATAGTATATTTGTCAGATTCGAAATCAGCAACAAATTCACACCCCTGCAACGATACAAAGAGCGTCTTCATATCGCCTGAACATCCGGAAGCATTTGTTTCAATTACAGTAATATTTCCACTGGTATTGCCGAAATTCACAATAATCGAGTTTTTATTCAATCCTGTTGTGTCTGATACAATGGTTGCCCCGGCAGGTACTGTCCATCGATACTTTGAGTTAAGGTTATTCGTTACTGAGTAGCCAACATTAGTTGCATAGCACTCAGGAGTAGTATCTCCTGAAATATCGGATGTAACGGGTTTTGTGGCAATAACAACCTGGAAGTTACAGGAACTACTGTTGCCGCTTTCATCGGTAACGGTATATTGAACGCTGGAAACTCCAACATTAAAAAAGGTACCACTGGCATCACCGGTTCCGGTAACGGAGGTTGCTCCTGAAATTGCATATTCTACAGTCAAATCATTCGTTGGTGTGCAGTTATCTGAAATGGATACAAGTCCTATATTATTGATTGTCGATCCAATAGCCAGATCATTACAAATAATTACATCGGACGGACATGCAATAATCGGTGAGAGATTGTCAGAAACAACAATTGTTTGTACCTCACTCACCGAATTGCTGCATAAATCTTCTATACTGTAAGTCCTGCTTATAGTAATTGTATATCCGACACCAAAACTTGTTTCGCTTTGAAGGATAAAGCTGGATTGATTTATTCCGCAATTATCGGTCGCACTACCTCCGGCAGTTAATAGGTCATTAAAATTGGAATAAGCAACCGGCACATCCCACGAACACTGAACATTACCTATTGTTGGAAGAGTTAAAACAGGGTCAACGGTATCTTCGATGATGATGCTTTGTATTGCCGTGGCCTGGTTCCCGCAGTTGTCGCTGATGCGGTAGGTGCGGGTAATGACCTCGG
>CAZWIU010000172.1:0-5723 GCA_964634105.1 uncultured Bacteroidales bacterium
TATATAAACCTGTATCCGTATCTCATTTGCCACCTCCGATGATAAGATTACAGAGGCATTGAGAAGGTTTAAAGAAGTTGGGGAAATTACACTAAAGCTAAAACTCTAAACAGATATATAGTCCCGACCATTCTTGCGGGATTTTTCTCATTAGAACTTATACCAGACTGGATATCATCAATTAGATTGAAACAATTTCCAATATTAATTTATTTTATATTTGTTTCAATCATACAATAATTCTTGTATGATCTACCAAATAAATGATTTGCATTTATGAAATCAAACAGGATATTCTACTTGTTTTTTCTCGCACTAGCTTTATTATTGTTCTTTCCGAATTTGCTTCAAAAAGGAATGTTTGTTGACGGTTTGTGGTATTCGACCATTTCAAAAAATATGGCTGACGGGTTAGGTACCTTCTGGTCTCCATGCTTTACCAAAACCATGTATCCTGTATTTAATGAACACCCACCGCTCGTTTTCGGGATCCAGTCGGTCTTCTTCAGAGTACTTGGCAGTTCTGTTTATACCGAAAAAATATATGCGCTGTTCGTTATATGTATGACCTTTATCCTTATCAATATTCTCTGGCAATCAGTGTTCAAAGATAATGACGAGCTAAGAAATGTTGGTTTCATCCCTGGCATACTTTGGATCTTACATGAAACAACCTATTTGTATTATCCGAATAACTTACTGGAGTGCACACAAGGATTATTTATCCTGATTTCTGTTATTCTCATTATTAAAGGGCTGCAAAAAGAAAATTATTCTTCCTATGCATTCATGTTCATTGCAGGAATAAGTCTTATGCTGTCTTTCTTATCGAAAGGATTTACAGGCTTATATGCATTAATTACTATTCTATTATATCATTTTTTAATTAGAAAAATTCGTATCTGCAAACTGTTGGCTTATCACCTTATCCTGCTTGCAGGCCTTGGAATGATTCTCCTGGTTTATTTCTTCAATACAAATGCATCTCAAAACATACTAAGCTATATCGATACCCAGGTCCTGGCGGCGTTGAAGGGCGAACGGACCGAGAATATGCACATTAACCGATTTTATATCGTAAGGAGGTTGATCGAAACCAGTATTCTGCCATTGATATTAACAATTCTTATAGCGATTATATCATATTTCAGGCATGGAACAAAGAACTTCCTGAAATACAGGAAAGAGTTCTTGTTTTATACCATACTTGGCCTTTCGGGAGTATTACCCATGATGGTCAGCCTTAAGCAGGGGACATACTATCTGGTAACGACCATTCCATATTTCTCTGTAGCATTGGGCCTGTTATTGGTAAGCGATTTGTCCTGGACAGATATTTTAAGGGAATCAAAATCATTTAGAGTAATAACGTGGATATTATTACTATTTTCAATTACCTACTCTTCTTTCAGCATAAATAAAATAAACAAGCGCGACCGAACAACATTGACCGATCTGAAACAATTTGAGAATATCGTTGAAGATAAAGCTACCATGGGTTGTATCACTGATAAAAGTGAACTATCCCTATACGGTTTCTTTATGAGATATTACTCCATTAGTCTCGATACTGCCAGTCCCTATAATTACCCGCTGATTGTGTATGATAAGGAGTTGCCGTTTGACACATCGCTTTACCAGCCTTTGAATCTTAAAACCGATAAATTTGATTTATTGAAGAAAAGAAAGAAGGAGGATTAAAAGTTTACTACGATGATGAGCGTACGAGTGATTGAAGGACTTTATATACATATTGATATTGATATCAATACATGCAGCCATTAAGTTATTAAGGAAAGCTATTTCGGCCTAGAATTAAATCGAAGATAGATATTACAAAAAAAAAGCAGGACCTTGTGTTAGGCGACGTGTTTCATTTATCATAATGAAATCGACAACTATAAATGAGGATTTCATTTTCCTTAAACTGGTATACAAAGCGATGTTCCAAATCTATTCGCCTTGACCAAAATCCTGCTAGATCATATTTTAATGGTTCGGGTTTCCCAAGTCCTTCAAAGGGGGTTCTCTGAATATCTTTTATTAATTCGTTTATCTTTTTAACTATTTTTTTATCTTCTTTTTGCCAGGATGTATAATCTTCCCAAGCATATTTTGAAAAGGTAATTTTCATTAGTCAATCAACTTGTCTTTTGTCACAGTCTCTTTATTTTTCATTTGTCTTATCGATTCATATAGCCGATCAGCATTCTTCCTGGAACTTAATAGATGCATAGTCTCCATTATTGAATTATACTCATCTAATGAAATCACAACTGTTCCCTTGCCTGTTTTACGCTTTATTATCAAGGTCTCATTATTATCCTCAACGTTATCCAGATACATTTTAAGCTTTGTCCGGAATTCTGAAAAGTTTGCCGCAATCATAATTATCCTATTTAAGTATTTTTATAAGTACAAATATAAGTACTTTTATTTTAAGAGACTGTCTAAATTTTTGAGTATTATTAGTGTCCCGAATCACTCGGGACACAATGGTTTCACCAACTTTATGAGGCCTTTAAGTGAATGTGATTGTCAAATTCAAATGTAAATAGCTGATAATTTGCATAATATAATAATTTTAAACAGTCTCTAAGAAGCAATGTATAATTCACTAAATGTACATGCCGACTTACAAATCTATATGCGTATATCGTTTGCAATTACCGTTAATCCGAAATTACGCATAAGCGCAATTGTTGAAGCTTTATAATGGTTGAAGGAAACGTTGGGGAATAATGCTGATAATTATCTGCGTAAATCTGAGATTTTATCAGCGAATATCTGCGAGCAACAATACTCCTTAATGCACCAGGGAAAACTACTATTGCGAGATCCGGATTAATACTTCTGATAATTAATGCATCTTCATCATTAATAAGGTTGTCTTATTACCTGGTCTACAAAACAGAAAAGCTATGCACTGATTACATGAGCTCATTAAGATAAGCCAGCATATAATATACAATACACCAACAATATCTTCTATTTCAAATCCCGCTTAATATAACCCGAATAATCTTTCATAACGGGATGGTACTCCGATTTCATTAAAGTAGAAGAAATCATAAAATCAGCCGTAGACCGATTATTAGCTGTGGGTATATTATATAGTACTGCTATTCGTAACAACGCCTTTACATCAACATCGTGTGGCTGCGGCTGCATGGGGTCCCAGAGGAATATCAGCATATCGATCTTGCCCTCGGCGATCATCGCTCCCAATTGCTGATCGCCACCCAGCGGCCCTGACTTCAGCTTCAGTACTTCGAGCTTATAATCGTTGGGAGATTCATCCGCTATCTTTTTCATCAACGCCTGTTCTACCATTTTTCCCGTGGTGCCGGTACAGATCATTTTATGGTGCAGGAGTTCTTCCCAGTTCCATTCTACCCATTCTACCAGATCTTTTTTACGGTTATCGTGTGCTACCAGGGCTATTCGCTTCTGTCGTTTCATTGGCTCGTATTTATAAGGATTGTTGTTTTAGCTGTTGAATATATTGTTGATAGTATTTCTCTACAATTTCTTTTTCTTTCTCTTTAGCATTCAGCATCCTTGTTTCAAAATCCTGTTTGCTCTCCCCCTTCCCCTTAGGATTAAAAAGCGCGGAAGCCTCAAGCTCCTGGTGAAATTCGTCATAAAAAGCATACTCAACAACAATTTTTTTATCAAGCTTCCAGAGAAAGATCTTTGAATCGGCTCCGCCGCTTGCCAACAGATTTCCTTCGGCATTAACGGCAATACAATTAACAGCACCTTCATGGCCTGTGAAAGTGTAAACCAGCTTTGCTGTCTTGGTTTCATACATACGTATTGAACCATCGAGCGAAGCGCTTAGAAGATGATTCCCATCGGGTGTGAATTCTATATCCATAATACCCTTATCGTGCCCCACATAAGTTTTCACCACTTCGCCTGTTTCAAAATCCCACAAGCGAACTGTTTTATCGCGCGAGGCGGAAGCAAAATAATGCCCTGTAGGATAGAATTCCACATCATAAATATTATCGGAATGTTTTTCGAGCGAGCGTATTAACTCTCCGGTCTTGGCATTCCAGATCTTTATTGTTTTATCTAACGATCCGCTTACAAGGTATTTTTCATCGGGACTGAATGCCACAGGCAACGTGCTTTTTTCGTGGCCTTCGAGCGTTAAGATCACCCCTTGTGTAGACACATCCCAAACCTTGATTTTATAATCGTACGATCCGGCCGTAAGCATATTACGTTCCGGCGCATAATCGACAGACCATATGTGAGTAGCATTGCCCTTCATGACGGCCAATGTTTTATCGGCCATGTCAATCAGTTTGATATCCGGCCCCGAACCAAAGAAAATAGTATTCTCTTGTGTAACTTCAATTCCCCTTGGCGGGTAATAATTGTTGGTATATTGATAAAGAGGTTCCATGCTGTTCAGATCGAAAACCATGAGCAAATTGTCTTCCCCTCCGCTGACGAGGTAGTGCCCATCAGGGCTAAATGCCACGGAGCTCACTGAAGCTTTATGCTCCTTAATAATCTTTACCAGGTATTCATCGTCTTGTGCGTTCATATTAAAACACAGGGAACATAATCCGCCGATAAACATAACCAGCTTTTTCATACCGAGGGCTTTTTTAATTCTTTTACTCTTTTAATAATGCATCAATTGGATTTCTATTACCCTGAATATTTCTCAGGTATGCCTTTACAGAACCGACAAGAATTTTAGCTTCCACCATCACCGGGATCCGGTTCTTATCGTCGGTTACCCATACAAACATATCCTCCCCGCCTTTAAACATGGTACCTTCAACAAGCAAGGCCGAGAATTTAATACACTTGTATTTTTTATCGTCTCGTGTTGTAAAAACCTCTTTCCCCAGGTACCTTATATACAAGTCGTATACGGCAGTATCCAGAATAGCTTTCATGGGGACCGTTTCGCCAACGTTAAGCCTGGAAAAATCAATATTCCTTGAATAATATATTAAGGATAGCACATCGAAGGTGCATTGCGGAATAGGGACTGTATCTTTTTTGAAGGGCCGGTCGGAATTCTGCGTGTATATATAAGCAAGGTTTTTTTGCTGATCAAAATAGTATTTGTTATCAACCTCGTACCCTCCTTCATAGTTCTGTTGATAGAACCATAACGGTTCAAATGTTTCCTTATCGACATACGACTGGTAGCGGTCGCGCACCTTAAAGAACCAGTCGTACGATTTGTATGTAGACCCATACGAATCCAGGTGGTATATGGGACGATTGCGAAATTCGCCTTCTTTTACCTTGAATTCAACATAACCGGCATTAACCCATATAAAGCCCCAATTATAATAAACTTCGTAATTAACAATTTCTCCTTCCGAGAAAGCATTGTTTTCCCGGATACATTGACCCAGAAGTATTAACTGTGAAATGAATGATACCAATATGAGCAACAAGTATTTCACTATACGATCTTTGATGTTAAAGATAGCAAACTCAGAGCAGTATGCCGGCAGGTGGAATAATTCTTAATTAACTTTTTTCAGGTAGAGAGGCTGTGGGGTATTAGGGTATTAGGTTTTTAGGCTATTGGCTATTGGCTATTGGCTATTGGCTATTGGCTGTTGGGTGTTGGGTGTTGGGTGTTGGGTGTTGGGTGGTGGGTGTTTGTTTTTGGTTTTTTGTGTGTGGTTGATGGGTTTTAGTTGATTTTTTTGATATTCTATAGTTAATTGTATTTATCT
>CAZWIU010000173.1:0-5719 GCA_964634105.1 uncultured Bacteroidales bacterium
GGTGTGAGAGGACGGCAAAGCTAATTTATGGAACTTTGCCTCCTACTTTAATTTTCCACCTCAAACGACACTTTCCGGAATTTCCTTAAATTCGTTCCGATAAATTAATTCCCTGGTTTTATTTTGGCCAACAAAATCGATAGCAAGTTGAATTTCTCCCTGGTAGGTTCCGGCAATCTGGCCTGGCATCTGGGCCATGCCTATAAAGCATGCGGAGTAAGGATCAGCCAGGTAATTAGTCGTACCCTTAATTCAGCCAGAATACTGGCAAAAGAGCTTGATGCATCCTACTCCGACTCATTAAACGATATCGATTCTCATTCATCTGCCATCCTGATTGCTGTTAACGATTCCAGCCTTGAGGCTGTAGTGAAAGGGATACAACCTGCCAATATTCTCGTCATGCATACGTCTGGAAGTATCGGAATCGAAATATTTGAGGGGCGGTTTTCAAGGTTCGGGGTGATGTATCCTTTTCAAACCTTCACAAAGGGCATTCCGGTCAATCTGAATGAAGTTCCTTTTTGTATTGAGGCATCCGATAACAATACGCTGAAGGAGATATCCCGGATAGCCCAAATCTTATCTGCCAATATCCATACCCTGAATTCCGAGCATCGTCGTCTACTTCATATGTGCGGAATTCTTACCAATAATTTTATAAATCATCTTATTGCAAGGACTACTGATCTGATGGCTGATTCTGATCTTGAAAAAAAGTTACTGTCTCCATTACTTCGCGAAACCATCCGAAAACTTGATTATATTTCTCCCTACGATGCACAGACAGGCCCGGCGCGAAGAAATGACCTCGGGGTAATTGAGAAGCATTTAGCCATACTTAAGCATGAACCTGAGCTTAAAAAGTTGTATAGCTCATTTACTGATAGTATTATTGCATATTATAAAAAGTAACATGACTGACTATTTGACCTTACTTAACACTGTTAAAGCCTTTGTTTTTGATGTAGATGGCGTATTCACCGACGGTCAGGTTTATTTATTGCCTGATAATGTATTTGTACGTGCCATGAACATCAAGGATGGATATGCCGTGCAGCATTGTATCAAGATGGGTTATCCTCTGGCAATAATATCTGGCGGAAAATCGGAAGAAGTGGTAAGTCGGTTTCTGAAACTCGGCGTAACGGATATCTATATGGGTTCGGCCAATAAGATTGAAAGTTATGAGGACTTCCTCATGAAATATAATTTTACTGATACCGATATTCTTTATATGGGCGATGATCTGCCCGATTTTGAAATCATGGAGCGGGCCGGAGTGCCCACATGTCCGCAGGATGCTGCTATTGAAATAAAGGAGAAGGCTGTGTATATTTCAGATAAACCGGGCGGCGGCGGTTGTGTGCGTGATGTAATAGAAAAAGTACTGCGCCTGCACGATAAATGGCTAAGCAAAGAAGCATTCGAATGGTAAAACAACTTAGACTTACACTGGCCTTTTTCAGGTTGATCAGGCTTCCCAACCTGTTCATTATTGTGATTACGCAATATTTTATGCGCTGGTTTATTTTGAAACCCCTGCTGTCGGTAGCAGGTTTCCGCGTTCAGCTTGGTGCCGTTCAGTTTGCCATGTTGGTACTTTCCACCATTTCTCTCGCTGCAGCAGGATATATCATCAACGATTATTTCGATCGTAAAACCGATCTTATTAACCGGCCCGGGACTGTCATAGTCGGACGATACTTTAGCCGGCGATGGGCCATGTTCTTTCATATTTTGTTTAATGGAATCGGAATTATAGCAGGTGCTTATGTATCTTATAGTATTCACAGGCTCAGCCTGACCTCAGTATTCCTGTTTGTGAGCATTATCCTGTGGTTTTATTCAACTTCCTATAAACGACAGCTATTAATAGGAAATATTCTGATATCCATTCTGGTAGGCATTGTACCCCTGATGGTGTTACTCTTTGAATTTCCGCTCCTGGTTAAGCGTTATGAGCTATACACGCTGGCCACCGGTGTGAATTTTGATTTCCTGCTCTTCTGGATATGCAGCTATGCAGGATTTGCCTTTCTCATAAATCTGATCAGGGAAGTAGTTAAAGATATGGAAGATTTTGAGGGCGATTATGTTTTCGGCCGGCAAACAATTCCCATTGTCTGGGGGATGAGAGTTGCTAAAAGAATTGTTACCGTTCTTATCATTCTGGTGATACTCCCTATACTCTACCTGCTGTATTTCCATCTGAACGATAGGATCAGTGTCAGCTATATTCTGCTTTTTATTGTTATGCCTCTTATACTGCTTGCTTTTGGTGCCTCATGGGCGACTACCAAAACACAGTACCACACCTTAAGCCAGATTGCAAAAGGGGTTATGTTCACAGGCCTGTTATATTGCCCGATTGCTAATTTTATCATTATGCATCATCTTCGCTGATACATGATACTACATGAATTGCTACAGGATTACAGATTGATTCTTGCTTCACAATCACCACGCAGGAGAACACTTGTTGAAGGTCTCGATATTCCCTTTGAGGTGGTTGTCAGGGAAGGTGTTAAAGAAGATTTTCCGCCGGGTCTTAATATGATTCAGATACCGGAATACCTGGCCCGGGCAAAATCGGAATTTTACACCGACCTGCTCGATGAAAGAACTATACTTATTACAGCCGACACGATAGTCTGGCATGATAACTCATTGGTCGGAAAACCAGTCGACCCGGATGATGCCCGAAGAATTTTATCAGCGCTTTCCGGGAACATGCACGAAGTAATCACAGGTGTATGTATACGCTCCGAAATACAAATGAAGGTCTTTCACAGTTACTCCAAAGTGTATTTCAGACAGCTTTCTGAGGAAGAGATCGACTATTATGTAAGAACATACCATCCCATGGATAAGGCCGGAGCTTATGGCATCCAGGAATGGATTGGTTATGCAGGGATTGAAAAAATCGACGGATCATTCTATAATGTGATGGGATTACCTGTGCAACTCCTCTACCAGGAATTACGGGATTTTATCATTCGACAGAAGCAATCATGAGAACTTATTTAAGGGTAAATGGGACTGCCCCGGCCTGGCCCGCTTTGTTAGAGAAACCGCACCCGTTCTATCCGGCCGATGATCCTTATTCAATGGCAAGTGCTTCATATTCTGTTGCCAAATCGAAGCTACCTGTGAGCCATAAAAGCGATATTGAGTGGGAAGTAATTATAGATGCAGGACATAATACTATACCCTTCCTGTTGAAATGGATAAACCGTATTCCCGATGCGATCATGCTTACCCATTCGCATCCTGATCATATCCTTGGCGTCGACTGGATAGTCCAGAGTCACAGGTTTGGTCCGAAAGGAAATAGCCCATTGCCAATCTATTGCTCTGCTGGCGTATGGAATGGACTGATGCGATCTTATTCACATATTCTTCCCTATGTTATTCACAAAGAAATTAGCCCGGGAATAAAAATCCCTGTGGAAGAAACCGACGGACTTTCGGTAACTGCATTCCCGGTCTACCATGGCGATGGAGCTGCCGGTGCTTCAATGTTATTGCTCGAGTATACGGGCAGTTCCAATACATACCTCGTGACCGGCGATATGCTTTGTCCTTTACTCAGGCGAAAGGACTTTGATACATTAAGCCGGGTACGTACCATGATAACCGATACGAATAATTTATATCCCGACCCCGGTTCGAATCATATTAGTTTTACCCGTTCTAATCCTGAAAGTCATAAAGTCAGTAAGAGACTTACCGATTGGATAAGGAGTAAAAAAATCACCGATCTTCTTAAACCGCACCGGTATGAGAATGGAGGGTATGCTTCTTATTTGAAAGAATTTCTGAAAGATTGGAATGATACCGGCCAACTCGTCTTTACTATCCTCGACCTGCTTCGGCGTGTAAACATTCCTGAGGTCTGGCTGGTGCATTACTGGGGAATTTACGATGAAAAGCTGTATAATCAATCTTTACTGGATGCAACCGGTCTGGAAAAATGGGCAAACCACAGGGCAGGTCAGGAGGGGACAAGAAATATCAGGTTCAGGGTACCAAAGATTGGTGATATTACGTATTTTTAAATTTAAATTTGATGTATGGCAGTAAAACGTTTTGGCGTCTCGCTGGAAGAAGAGATACTCGACTTGCTCGATTCCTATGTGCTATCGAATCAGTTTCCAAATCGTTCGCAGGCCGTCAGGCATTTGATCGAACAACATACAGTTGAAAAGAAATGGTTGTGCAATAACGAGGTCGCAGGCGCTATTGTGCTGGTATATGATCATCATAAAAATGATATTACCCGTATGGCAAATGAGATACAGCACGATTTTCATCATCTGATCCTGTCCTCCCAGCATATCCATCTCAGCCATGACCTGTGCCTCGAAACAATTGCGGTAAAGGGAAAAGCTAACGACCTGACCAACCTTGCTGATAAACTTATTGCGCTAAAGGGGGTGAAACATGGAAAACTGGTTATGAGCAGGACATAAAATATAGTGCGAACTTTTTTTAACAGGTACAGATCAATTCATCAACCAATATGATAAGGCTTATCTTTTTATCAATAGCAGTATTTATAAGCATTTTCAGCCTGAGTGCAAAAGATATCCCCGGACAAATAATCCTGGAGAATGATACATTGAATGTTACCTTCAGTATCCGTGTCGGGCTGTTCTCCCAGGAACCTTTCTACGAGCGGTTACAGTATAAAATAAAATATTATGACTCAACGCGTACTCAGATTATTCTTAAACCCGATCAGGCAAAGGAAATCAGATTCCGTTATGATGATGAGGATATTCGCATGCTCTCGAGAAAAAATACCATCGGGGCAGGTGGTTTGTTTTACACGGGGAATGCTATTTTTCTAAGGCTGGAGCTAGATGGGTACCTGAAACTTTTTGAATATTACTATACACAGCATACCGGAGGTTCATATAATGCGGCAACCGGAGGTTGGAATTCGGGCACTTCCTATACGGTAGAAAGAAACCTTATACAGAAAGGCGACGATGGTGAATTGGTATTTCCAGGCGGATTATTTTTTAAGGATGATATGAGTGATTATTTCAGCGATTGCCCGGATCTGGCTCAAAAAATTAAAAATAAGGAATTCAGAAGAGGGGATGTGGTAGATATAGTAAAATTTTACAATGAAAACTGCGTAAGGTGATTTAGTGTCATGTCAAGAAAAAAAATTGGTTAAACATATTTTAAGTAATCACACACCCCCATTGCTCCCCTCTCCACCTTGCTTCGCTGTAGCTTCGCAGAGGCGAGGAGGGGGATTCTAGTTGGTGTGTATAAGACATTAGATTTTCTATCACTACTGTCCGATTAAAATATTTTTTAAAATTTCAAAACCGATGAATATAAAGAGAATAAGGATATATCGCCACCTGCGGGGCTCAAACTTTCGCATGTGATTTTTTCTACAGATAATTAGCCCCTGAACAGGCTATAGGAAAGTAACGTAGGTACTAAATATTTGTAGAATAGGCAATTAAAATTAACGTAAAAGTGCCGTAGGTACGAAATATAAAAAACATTGAATTTAACCGGACAATAATGATATCCAGTATGCAATATTTAATATCCAATATCCAATAGCTAATAGACAATAGCTAATAGTCAATAGCCAATATCCAATATCCAATAGCTAAGAGCCAATAGCCAATTGCCAATATTTAATATCCAATCACTACTGTCTGATTAAAATATTTCAAAACCGATG
>CAZWIU010000174.1:0-5584 GCA_964634105.1 uncultured Bacteroidales bacterium
TCCTATGATCATCAATCCCGCTAAAAACACCGGGATTTCTGATCAAGTGACATGTCACTTGATCATCAACATTTTTTTGTGCAATGTTTGGTTATCGAAAGTAATTGTGTAAAAATAAATTCCAGACGCGTAATTACTTCCATTCCATTCAACTGAATGTTTACCCGCGCTTTTGGTTTCATCTACAAGTTTTACTATTTCCCTTCCAAGCACATCAAATATTTTTATCTGTACATTACCATTTGTTGGCAGTGAATAACTTATTGTTGTTGAAGGATTAAACGGATTGGGATAGTTGTCATCCATATCAAATTTGTTTTCTTCGGCTGCTTGTTTTGCCGTTTCTGCTTCCGGTCGTATTTCCCAATTCATCTTAAAATATTCTTCGTCCCCAAGTATTTTATGCGCTTCTATCGCGCCGATTGATTTGGGGAATTGCGCATCTAATTCATCAGATATTGCTCTTGCGCTTTTTTCGTCTTCCATATCAAAGTAGTAATAAACAAACTTATCAAACAAAGCCAGTTCTATTACACTTTCTCCTTTGTACTTATCTATAACTTCATCAATATGTTTCAGTTTGTTTTCCTTATCGATATCTGATAATATCAAACCGGCAATTGCGTATAAATCTTTATTGCCTTTTTCTTTGAACAGCGTTTTATAAATATTGTTTTTACTTGTTGTTTCTTTATTCGTATATGTTTCTTTCAGCAAGTTCAATGCATTGTAAGAAACCGAATAATCCGGGTAATTATTTATTAGGTTCATACATACTGTTCTTGCTTCGTTCAAATTATTTGAAGCAACCAACTCGTATGCTCTATCAAGTTCTGATAGCATTGGGATTTCATCTTTTGCTGAAGCATATAATCCTCCCCCAGTTTTACTTAATGGCGGTGCCGGGCTTATTGTTACACTTGAACTTAAATAATCGGTGTACGAGGTTGTTCCGCTTCCGTATATCTTGAAATTTGCCGGTGTTGTTGTGCCCCACCATACATGATGAGCGTATACTGTTCCCGAAGATGCGTTGTAAATATTATGCGCCGCGTTTAATAAATTATTATAACCTCCGTTTAACGGCGAACTTTGACCAAGTATAGGATATGAATTATTATAACAATACACGCCGCAATAATTGTTTGTTAAACCGTTTTTACCTTGAGTGCTTCCGTTACCGAATTTGGGATTTGAATTTGTTGTGCAATAAACTCCGTAATAATTATTGCTCATATAATTATTATATAAATACGGTGATGCTGAATTTATCGCATAGATTCCTGCATAAACATTATCGTGAATATTACAGTATTGAATAGTCGGCGAGGAATTTGATAAGTAAAGACCATTGAAGCAATCGCTTACGGCGGAATTGGTTATATTTATACTAACCCCGTTTTGGTAAATCCCGCGGTATGCATTGCGGATTTTACAATAATTAATTGTTCCCATAGAACTGCTTGTAAATCTTATACCGTTTTCTGTCGTTGAATTCGACGAAACAAAATCAAATGTTATTGGTTGAGCGGAAGTGCCGTTGGCTGTTAATGTGCTATAATAACCAACTATAAGAGATGCACCGTTAGTGAAAGTAAGCGTAACGCCAGGTTGTATATTCCACGTATCTCCGGCCGGGATAGTTATATCTTGATTAAATGTTCCGCCATAATGCTCTATAGTATATTTAAGAGCTTTATATGCATTTACTCTTGTTACTCCCGCAACATCTGTATTATCTCCAGATGTTTGTAAAATAGTTTTAATTTGAGTTGGCGACAGATTTGAGTTTATTGATAAGATTAACGCCGCTACACCTGCAACATGAGGACATGCCGGTGACGTCCCTCTCCATGAAAGAATATAGTCATCATCTCCATCTGTATCCTGATGACCTAAGGTACCTGTGATATCAGTTGTTGGAATTCTTATACCCGGCGCTAAAATATCAAGTCCATTAAATGCACCTTCTTCTCCACCGGGAATATATCTTCTGCTTGCCCAATCAGTTTCATTACCGTTAGTCATTGTCTTTAAATAGTCGCCTTCTATTGAAGCGCCAACAGCAAAAACATTATCCAGACATGCTGGTTCAAGAATTTCGTATGTTTCTCCAGCCAGTCTGTTACCGGCAGAAGCGATAATAAAAACGCCATTGTTGGTGGCAGTATTAATCCAAGAATTCCATAGATCATCAGGATCGGGTATGTTAACGCTAATACTTACTACTTTAGCGCTATCTGTTAAATTAGCAATGCGGATCAATGCATCACGAATTGTATATGTTGTTGGAATTCCGTCATCACCGTTAGCTACTTTATAATGTACCAACGTAATTCCGTTATTATTATTTCCACCGGCAATGCCAGAAATACCTTGTGAATTATTTGTTGCGCCCCCAATTATACCGGCACAAGCAGTTCCATGATATATTTTGGGAAATCCTTGACTTGTGAAATTAAGAGGGACATAGTATTGATTTGAAAATTGATCGAAGTTATATCCGGGAAATAAATCATTTGTATTTAAGTCAATATCTTCATGATAATAATCGGCGCCATTATCAATTATTCCAACTTTGATTGAAGAATTTCCGTGCGTAATACCCCATGCTTTTTCAATATCAATTTGCGCTAAGTTCCACTGGTTGTTCTGATAAGTATCATTAGTGTTGATTGATTCTATATCTGCATACTCACCATATATATTCGGAGTCAATAACTCAAACATTCCTGTTTTGTCTAAAATTTTTATAGCTTCAAAAACATCAAATTCTTTCTTGAAACCCAGCAATAATATTCCAAAACTATCCGGCTTTTCTAAAACAGATAATCCAGGGATCCCCGTAATTAATTCGACACTTTTTAGATCATTAATGTTTGCAATTCTTGCAATTACTTCCCCTTTTACTAATTTAAAATCTCTTCCACCATGCTTTATGAACCATGAGTTTTCCTTTTTGTTATACTTTGTTCCGCGGTGCATATAAACTTTATCTTGCGCAATAACAAATGAAGTTACTACAAACAATAATACTATAAATAACATTAGTCTTTTCATTTTGTCTCTCTCCATTATTTAATTAACATAATTTTTCTTGCTGATATTTTTTGTTTATAATTCAACTTACATATATAAACCCCCGATGAAAGTTCTGATGAATTGATTTGTATTACATGTTTACCCTTTGGAGAAACGCCATTGAAAATTTGCTTGATACGTCTACCAAGAATATCATAAATAGATAATTCAATTTTATCTGTTTCGGGCAGTATATAAACAATATTTGTACTGGAATTAAACGGATTTGGGTACGCCTCCAGATTGATTGGAATATCTTCTGTTAGCGGTTGGTTTTCTGCCGATACTATTGTGTCTTCGTTAAAGATTCCCAAACCATTATCACTTGTAGCTAAAAAAAGGTCACCATTTTCAGAAGATACAATTTCGCTAACACTGATACCATATGAACCTGTCCATGTATCATAATTATTATAATATTTCCATTCATTACCGTTGTATTTGGCCAAACCGGTATTCCACCAACTTGTTAGCCAAATATTATTCTTATTATCAGCATAAACATCTCTTATGCTATTATTGGGTATTGTTGAATTGTTTGTAGTATAAATTTCCCAATCTTGACCATTATATCTTGACAATCCGTTATCTGTACCAATCCAAACATTGCCCCCTTTATCAACATCTATATCCATAATGAGATCATTGGACAACCCGGAGTTTGTAGTATTAAATAATTGCCATACGCCTTCTTTTATTCTTATAATACCCTTTTGATAAGTACCTATCCATATTCCCCCAGTGCTATCCTGTGATAATGCCCTTATGTCATCTGTAGGTAAAGAAGAATTACTTGTTTCAAGAATTTCCCAATTACCGTTCTTTATTATTGCGAGACCTTTATTTGTCGCTATATATACTTCATCGTTTTTTGTTACCAATACATCTCTAATTAAGTTAGATGGCAGATCGGAGTTGTTCGTTCTGTATGTAATCCAGTCTTTGTCATCAAATACTGAGAGGCCATTGAATGATACAAACCATTTTCTATTGTACCTGTCTATTTTTACTTTGTTTTGAAAATTTGGGATACCCGAATTAAATGAATTATAATAAATCCATTCACCGTTTTTATAATTAACTACCCAGTTGAAATATGAACAAATCCACAGACTATTATTCTTATCCATTGCGACCGAATTAATGTCATCTGAGGGTATTCCGTAAGATGCGCAATAATAGCTCCATTGATCATTACCGTATTGATACACTCCGTCACTTGAGGTTATCCAAATATTTTCATTCTTATCAATGCTAACATCAGTAAATCCGTTTGTTAATATTCCTGTATTACTACTGGTATAATTTATTAAAGTGTCGTTATCATACATGGAAATCCCTTCAGTAGTTTTAAACCATTTATTATTTTTCTTATCAACAAGCACTTTATCTACTTCAAATACTTCATATGGAAGTTTTTGGAATACTCCGTTTATAAAATGATATAGACCCATAATTCTCGCCCCGCACCATATACTTCCATCTTGTTCAAATGAAATAGTTATAAATGAAGTTATATCACCGTTATATTCATTATTTACGTGATAATTGATTACAGTATCTTTATTGATTTTATATAAACCCATATCCGTTGCAAGCCAAACATTCTTTTCTTTATCTAGCTTTATATCGTTAACATGAGGACCATATATTCCTCCTAACGCTTTACGCATCTTTGCATCAATTCCTTCATATTCATACCACTCACCGGTTAATATGTTGTATCTGTACATTGATGCAATGTAACCCGTTGCGTCATCTACATTTTGATTTCGTACTACATAGATATAACAGCTATCGGGACAGCAATATAAAAAGCTCTTTACAGGTGATTTTGATGTATCTATTTCACTCCAATTCCTTCCGTCATATTTTATCAAGTTCCATGGAACTGATATCCACACATTACCGTACATATCCGTAAATATTTTGTTTATCTTATTGCTTGTTAGGCCGGAATTGCCTGTGTTATATTGAGTCCATTTAGTCCCGTCAAAAACACCAATACCTTTTTCTGTTCCGAACCATTTATTGTTACTGCTGTCGACTGATACACAGTCGGCAAATTTGTATGGCAGATCATTGTATTCTGCACGAATAAATTTCCACTCACCGGTTTGAGCAAAGACAATATTCTGAATCACAACAATCATAATGAATAATATTTTTTTCATGATGCAACTCCATAAGAATTGTGATATGCTCTTGATATAGTTCGAGGACATGCTTCTCATCTCCTGCAAAACAAATAAATAAGAATAATATTTTTCGGATAATAATTTTATTAAACAAAATCATTATAAACACCGAAATACATGTATATATTTTCTTTAAGCAGCAGCCAACAATAATATTACAACCGGCTGGTTTTGATCTCTTCCATTATAGGAAGGGAATGTATTTATTCAGAATAGCGTAAATCAATTTTAATGATCGCACAAGAGGTTTATATGCACACCCGAATAAAAACTATACATTTTTCTTTGCATTATCAATTAAATTC
>CAZWIU010000175.1:0-5514 GCA_964634105.1 uncultured Bacteroidales bacterium
TATCCCTGTTTAAATTATCATTTTCTAAAAACAACGACTTTTTAAGGGTTGCCTATTTAACATCGTTCTTAAATCCGATTTTCTTATAGACCGGAAACCCAAGATCTGTAGCCGACAATAGCACGGTTTCATTACCCTTTGATTTCGAGTAATTAACCAGGTGTTTGGTGATCAAGGCACCAATTCCCCTCTTTCTGAAGTTTTCATACATAACAATTATTCCCAGCCACGTCGCATTATCGTTGACAAAAGCAGTTCCTGTACCAACAATCGCATGGTCATATTCTGCCACTATGGGATAATAATAATCGTGACCGCTGTGTTCCGAACATAGTTTTTTTTCATCGAGTTTCCAATCAACAGGTACCATAGAATATCATCGACCTTTAGAGCTCTTATATCGATTATTTCTTTATGCATACTTAATGGTAAATTGTTTATAAAAGTTTATGGCTCAACCCTTCGCTATCCTTTCACAATTAATTTTCAGTGACAATTTGAGAACAATAGCTTATTTTATTCGAATCTAATCATAAAATAGGATCACCACAAAATTCTTTTCGCTTACAACCTTTGCAAAATTTACCCATCCAGACTTCATCAAACTGGCTCATAATGGCTTCAACAATGGCCCGATCGGTTGTGATAAATCCCGATTCAAAGTTTCGGGTACCTTCGCTTTTCATCCCCAATCCGGCTCCGGTAAGATTTGCTGATCCGGAATAAGCAAATTTTCCATCAATGATAATATGTTTGAAATGAACCCTGGGGCACAGCTGCCTTTCCATATTTTTCCATAGTAAAGGGAATTTGTCAAAACTTTTTCGAAAGTTATTTCCAGGATCTTTCGCATGTAAAAGCCGAATAGCAACTTTCTTCTTTGCCAGACTATCAAGCATGGCTAAAAAGGATTGAACACTCCCTCGATGGTGTACATGCAGATCTTTAATATCGGCTGTACCCATCCAGACGAAGGATGTTGCTTTTGCAACCGGCTCTAATGCTTTCGTATATAATTGCTCATTGGTAATAAATTCAGTGCTCATATCACAGGATAATATCGATCAGTTTCAAGTGCATTCTTCTTCCTAGTTGTTGCTGCGTGAATTATTGGCCTACTATTTTAGCATCTACAAAGAATTTCGAATGTACATCAATCTCGTGATCAGAGAATATTAATTCATCGATCTTAGTATTTACCCTGAGATAAAATTGATCTTTCTTAATGTATTCTTTTAACTCTGCATCGGTAACCTCAAGTTGTATAAATTCTCCCGGATTTTCAGGTATGCTATCCTGCCATGCAACCAGGATTTCGGGAAGGTCATCAGCAGAAAGGTATACCTGTATCGATTCCAGGAAACTGAAATCAGCATAGGTGGGCTTCGTTAGAGTAATATCCAATGAAGACAAGTTAATATTTTCGATCAGATTTTTCCTTGTATCATGCATGGCAAACTCTCTTTCTGAATTTGTTTCGATATCCCGGATATGAATATTGAAAGGCAGATTTATACCAATGAAAGAAGAAATCACAACCGTTTTGTTATAATCTATGTAGAACTGTGTCAGCCTGTCAATGTTTTTACATCCTGAAAAAAACAGCAAAACAGTACTCAGTGCTACTACTTTCGCTTTCATATCTTACGATTTATTCTTGATTCCGGTAATTTCAGAAAAGTTTGCATTGATCCTGGCGAATATATGAAATTGATATTTATAATCAATACGTTAAATTATCATAACTGAATGATATGATCGTCAGTCACTTAAAACTTGGGCTTATTATTCACAAAATTACATGCTACTTTCCTGGTAAAGACAAAATATAATGCTTGTGTATCAAACCCATTGAATGTAATGGATTTGCGTACCTATCTTTCACGATTCCCTTATATTAAGGAATATGCGAATATTCGTTTGTTACGTTATTGCCCAAATATCAATGAAATATGGTATTCATTTAACAGCAAGCATAGAAATTAAATGTGCTAAGTATATTTTCTTAGCTGTCTTTGTTATGTTGTTTCCCCTCCCTGTACTCAAAATAATCAAAATCAGCAGGCTTTCTTCTTCCGGATAGGTCCTGACAACAGAGACCTACAAAAGAACCCGTGAAATGAGCATCCCCGCCCCAAGGTTCAAATTCATCCGAAAGGGTACTGTAATCATACACAGGACCTATTTGATTCCACTCCTTCCCATTTGCCGAATGGTAGAATCTGAGTTTATCATAATGTACCTGCGCTTTCAGATAGTACAAACCTTGATCGGGGATTTTTAGTTTTTCCTCGAAGAGAAAACTCGTTACTCCATCCATACTTGAGATAACGTCGATGCATCTTCCTTTTTCCTCGTCCCAGGTTAAATACAGGTAATAGAAATTGCGGTTATCATACAGGCAGATTAAACCTGCCATTTGCTGAAATGTATCGGGCTGAAAATCGATGCAGGTTTCGGCAGTATATATGAATGATTGTTTCCTGCGGGCAACCAGTGCCTGGGTATGATAAGAATTTAAACTTTCCCTCCCTTTAAGCCTTAGGAATCCAGGTCTTTCAGTTAATGAAATGGTTTCTTCATCGAGTTTAACGCGAAGAAATTGAAAGTTTATATTAAGAATTCCACTATCGAAATCATCACGTACAGGATCAGGCTCCCACTTATGTATGGGCAGGTCAGGTGCAGGAACTTCATCCTGAGGCTCGTGACCGCCACTTTCCAGTCGAAGCCAACCGTCGTCAGTCCATTTCATTTTTTGTATAGCTGTTTCTCTTCCCATAGTGCATCTGCCTCTCGATGGAATATGTCTTCCGCAGAGATGGGGCATATACCACTCGCCCTGCTGGGTTTCGACTAAAGAAGCATGACCAGCTCTCTGAAGCTTAAGCTCCGGGTTGTTAAATGATGTAAGAATAGGATTTTGTGGATCAATTTCATAAGGCCCGTCAATGTTCCGGGATCGGGCCATAGTCACTGAGTGTCTGAGTACAGTACCTCCCTCAGCGGTTAGCAGGTAATAATAACCATTTCTCTTGTACAGATGTGGTCCCTCCACCTTTTGAATTTCAGATCCTTTAAAAATATTCTTTATGGGCCCCACTAATTTTTTTTGTTCTGGGGAATACTCCTGCAAAAGAATGCCTCCAAAAGGATGTTTTCCTCTTCTGTGGTCCCATATCATGTTCAAAAACCATTTTCTGCCATCGGTGTCATGAAATAATGAAGGATCGAAACCCGAACTGTTTAAATAAATAGGATCCGACCATTCTCCCATAATGTTGGTGGCAGTTACAAGGTAATTATGAGCGTCCTTAAATTCGCTTCGAAAGGTCTTTACATCGGTGAAAACCAGGTAAAATGTACCGTTATCATAGCTTAAACAAGGAGCCCAGACACCACAAGAGTTGGGATTACCCGCCATGTTCAGCTGCGAAGTTCTGTTCAACGGACGGGTAATCAGTTTCCAATGAATTAAATCTCTGGAATGATGGATTTGTACTCCGGGAAACCATTCAAATGTCGAAGTTGCAATATAATAATCATCGTTTACTCTGAGGACGGATGGATCGGGATTAAAACCTGGTAGAATCGGATTCTTAATTTTTCTCATTACTCTTTATCTGTTTAGTAAATATTTCATTACAGTGGATTGCAGTTTGTTGAGAACTGCGTCATTCCTTACATGTAATCCTGAAACGTAAACATCGGAAATCGTTAGCGCCGCGAAAGTAAATTAAGATTTTGATCCCAGACGATCACTTTGTAACAAAAATGTGCTCTAATGTATTATGAAGTTAATGAATAATTTTCATAGTAGAATATGATCAATATTATTTTCTCAGTGAATTATAGATAGGAAATGTATTGATGAATTGAACATAATTTAATGAGAACAAAATACCCGCCAGAACTAACTGGTAATTTATCCTTAATTCAGTGTCGGTGGAACTGCTCAATAATATCTAATTCAAGGAATAACAGGCTTCCAAAAGTTACCGGTTAATGCTAATAAGTAAAGCGCCCGTGTACTCATAATAAACCAGTGTCCATCGCCTAATTGGTCGCTGGTCATTTCGGTTCCGAATGCATCTGCAACCGCCTGGTTATTGCACATAGAGGCGACGGCAAATCCTCCTGTAAAGGCGCTATTATGAAAACCCTGGCTATTTTCAGAGCCATCTAGGTTATATCCGTCCTTAATATTGGCAGGACCGACACCATATGCCCAGTCGGATACTTTGGTACACCACTGTTTAGCCTTCGTATTTCCATTCCATAAATAGTCAATGGATATACGCCAGGGAACACGGCATGCATCATAACGAAAAAAAGGCACACGATCCGAATTTCCACCGGGAGTTCCGGTAACTGATTGCCAATCGGGTACGAGGCCTGTCTTTGGATGAGCAGAGGCATTTAGAATTGTATATGTGTCATCAGCCAGTTTATTCCAGTCGTTATCACCGCTTGCCTCGGCAAAAAGTCTGAAAAAAGCCGGAGTATAATATTGTATATCGGTTAAATCGCACCCTCCCCACATAGGCCCTATTGTGGATTCTTTAGAATAGCCAGGTGCCAGCACTAACAGGCTGTCGCAAGTTGTTACAACACTGTTTTTGATAACCTGAATTACATCTTTAGCTTCTTCAAGGTAACTTTCACCCCATTGAGCATAGGCAACAATAAGTGCAAAAGCAACATCAATATCGCCGTCAGTGGCACTTCCCGGATCGTTAATCCCATCGCAACTAACATTCCATGCCATCATATTATTGGCATTGGCTGTACGTTTACTTTTATAGAAATTATAAAGACCGTCAAATATTTCCTTATCTCCAAAATAAGCCGATAAAATGGTTCCAAAGCCTATAGCTTCCACCCGTGTTTCATTGTAACCTTCGCATGTTACACGAAAAGCATCGTTACATTTAACAAGGTATAATTCTTTCCATTTATTGTATGTGTTCTTGGCTACTTCATGAGAAATTGTGGTTGGCTTGTAACCAAATGAATAATTAATATTCTGAGGGAAAGGCCTGGATGCTTTTCCAAATCCCGTTGTATAAACCAGTGCAAACATGATTCCGAATAAATAATTTTCTATTCTCATAGTGAGTTATATTCTGCTTTGTTCAAATAATATTCTTTCAGGTCGAATAGTTTAACTAAAATGCTCTATACGTATTGACCATTATATGCATTGGTGCAATATATCCTATCATAGAGTCCTGCAAGACACACGACCAACTATTTTTTCATAAAGATATAATTTATTCGTTTTCAGAATTTATCCTGGCGTACTTTTAGGGCTTCTGCAAGGAAGATTCTATTCAGGTCAGAAAACAGTTGAAATTTTCGTGCAATTAAAAACCAATTTATTGTCGACAGGAAACAGGATTTAATTCCGATCGATCTGAATTCCAGAAATTTCAGTGTTATAAACCAAGGTAGTTGCCGAAATTAAAGTAGGAGGCAAAGTTCCATAAATTAGCTTTGCCGTCCTCTCACACC
>CAZWIU010000176.1:0-5480 GCA_964634105.1 uncultured Bacteroidales bacterium
ATCTCGTTTTTTCTTCAAATTTACAGAATTTGGTACATTAGCGGATATACATATATTGTTTTAAACAATGAAATGTGAAAAACACCTTTGTCAGGCCATCGTTTTTCTAATTTAATTATAGGAAAATCATGGCTGTCCGGGTAAAACGAATGAATAATGCTAACGTATTGTTATAGCAAGAGTTATTAGCATTTTTGATTTAGTGGGCTCAAACAATTTAAATTAGAATTTATGCCACAAGGACACTACGACACAATGGTCTCACAAATATGCAACAGGCTTCTTAGTGTTTTCTTTGAGCCTTGGTGATTCAGTGGCATATAATTTTTTTAACTTTTACCATACAACAGTGATAGGAAAATCCTATCGCATGATTGATCAGGTTAATAAACTATTAATGGCTTAATCGATCAATTACATTCTTTTCGCCGATGATTTCTATCTCTTTCATTAATACCTTCCCCTGCCTGATACTATTCTGGTCGGGTTGTTGTCCACCAACAAATACCTGTATAGTGCCTGGAACCACTACTCGTTGGTTTTCATCATCAATAATTGCCAGTTGAATAGGAGACAACTTAAAGGTAATCGATTTCTTCTCTCCTTTATTAAGATGTATACGCTTAAATCCCTGTAATGCATGAACTGGGACTGGTACCGATACATCGATATGTTTCAGATAAACCTGCACTACTTCATCGCCATCGTAATTACCTGTATTCGCTATGCTGACATGAATTAATACTGAGTCGGTTGCAGTTATTGTAGAAGGAACTTCGAAACCGGAATAGTTAAAGAATGTATAGCTCAGTCCATATCCGAATGGGTATAAAGGTTCATCTTCGAAGTAACGATATGTACGGCCTTTCATATTGTAATCCTCGAATGGTGGAAGCTGATCCACCGATTTGTAGAATGTTACCGGTAACCTCCCGGCAGGATTATAATCCCCGAAAATGATGTCGGCAATGGCACTTCCTCCCTCCTGACCGGGATACCATGCTTCAATAATAGAAGGAATATTTTCATCTGCCCAGTTAATAGAAAGCGCACTTCCGTTCATCAATACAAGAATAATTGGTTTTCCTGTTGCTTTCAGTTTCTTGAGCAAATTTTGTTGTGAAACAGGAAGATCGAGGGTGGTGCGATCGCCTCCCCGGAAGCCTGAAAGATCAACACGCATCTCTTCTCCTTCAAGTTTAGGCGACAACCCTCCGACAAAAATGATCATGTCTGCTTTCCCTGCCATTTCTATAGCTTCTTTCTCTATATCTGTTTCAGGTAGTGACCATTCAAGTTTGATTCCTGCAATTCCATGTTCCTGGAAATATTCCAACACAATGCTATGTTCACTTCCTGCAACAAAATTCATGAACACACTATGTCCGGCCATTGCCTGTGATTGCCATTTATCGAGCAATAATTGCCCGTCGATGAACAAGCGAAAACCATCGTCCCCGGAAACCCTTAGCTCATAGTTGCCACTTATCGGTGCAATCAGATTCCCCTTCCAACGGATCGAATAGTTTTCGCGTTTAATTTCACGCGCCGGGGTATCATCGAACCAGAAATAATCGATATAATTATCAGTCCTCACCAGTACAGGCGACCCTTTCAGATCTTTATTAGAGAAATATTCACCTGTAAGTCCCGGTTTCCCCTGGGAGTTGAGGTACCGCTCATTGATTGTCGTACGCTTAGGCAGATCGGGGTGCAGGTTGCAGCCACGCGAGTATAATACCTGTGTTTCGGGAGTCACTTCGTTCCTGATACCCTGAAGAGGAGTTATGCTATAAGATGGCGTTCCGTTATAGTTGCCATACATTACTTCCGGATCGTCGGCGTTTGGACCAATTACTGCGATAGTTCCGATATCTTTTGGTAAGGGCAGCAGGTCCCCTTCGTTCTTCAGTAACACAACAGACTGTCGGGCAGCTTCGGCTGAAAGGTCCCGATGTTCCTTGCAGTCATTTACAGATAATGGAATGGTATCGTAAGGGACTGTACCGGGTGGATCAAACATCCCTAACCGAAACCGGGCGTTAAAAAGGCGTTTCAGTGAAACATCAATCTGTGCCTCGCTTATTAAACCATTTTCAACGGCTTCTTTCAGATTTCTGTATGTATCCCCGCAATTCAGGTCGCAGCCAGATTTTACAGCTATTGCGGCTGCTTCGGCTTCAGATGAGGCAATACGATGCCCTCCGAGAATATCATATACCGCACCGCAATCGGAAACTACATAACCATCAAATCCCCAGCTATCGCGAATAATAGTGGTTAATAAATAAGGGCTCCCGCAACACGATTCACCTCTAAAACGATTGTATGCTCCCATAACCGATTTTGCCTTACCCTCTTTAATGCATGCCTCAAAAGCAGGAAGGTAAGTATCCATGAAATCCCGTTGTCCGATCTCAACATTAAATACATGCCGTAAGGATTCCGGCCCGCTGTGGACAACATAGTGCTTAGGAGTTGCAATGGTTTTAAGGTATTTCACATGATCACCCTGCAATCCTTTAACAAAATTAACTCCCATGCGGGCGGTTAAAAACGGATCTTCGCCATAAGTCTCCTGGCCTCTTCCCCATCGGGGATCTCGAAAAATATTTATATTCGGCGACCAGACTGTCAGTCCTTTGTATCGGTCGCGCTCACCTTTTTGTTGATAATCGTTGTACTTTGCCCTGAATTCATCGGAGATCACTGTTGCAATTTCGAACATCAGGCTATCATTAAAGGTAGCTGATAAACCGATGGCCTGGGGAAAAACTGTGGCAACACCGGCCCTGGCAACTCCGTGTAATCCTTCGTTCCACCAGTTATAGGATGGGATTCCGAGGCGCGGAATCGAATCCGCGATATCCATCATCTGCGAGATTTTTTCATCGAGGGTCATCCGGCTAACCAAATCATCAACCCGTTTTTCGATAGATAATTTCGGATTTCTGTATGGCTCCGTCTTATTACATGAATAAAGAAAAAAAACTGTAACTAGTAATAATTTCAGATACTTGAGATTTAGACTCCCTGGTCTCTGCATATTCAAAAATATTAATAAGTAAACTCAGTTTAACGATTTAATATCCTATAACTAAGATAATAAAAAAGCCCGCCATCCCAAACTATTTGGCGGCAGTTAAGGCGTATTCAAGTGACTGACGAAAGGTTACCTGGAAACAGATGTATTAAGCTGTCCGCAAAGGCTGTTAAGATATGCAATGAATTCTTTCCTGGACTTTATTCCACCGGGTTCTTGTTCCCAGGCACCAAGAAAATAATACTCCAGCGAATTGTCTGAAGGGTTGAGTACAATAACATGGCTGAATTCATCGGAGGTTAATTCAATAAACTGATCGGTACGATATAAGACAGCTAGCCCCAGGCTATCATTTGCAAGACTTTGTTTCCCCCAGGTAGCATAATAATTCCATCCGTTCTTTTGAAATCCTTCGATAACCTCCGTTTCATTCATCTTAACAATTCCTGTGCACAGGTTATTCAACTGGTTATCGATGTTAACGGAATATTTGGTGGCTCGTGAGCCGGTTTCGATGGA
Organism: uncultured Bacteroidales bacterium; assembly: GCA_964634105.1. GTDB lineage: Bacteria > Bacteroidota > Bacteroidia > Bacteroidales > UBA10428 > UBA10428. Next base: position 3,563 of record CAZWIU010000176.1, read on the forward strand.
AAGTGAAGTGTTTACATTGATCGATGTATTGGCAATCTTCCATCCGTAATAATCTATCTTGATTTCGGATCGGTTGTTCCCATCCTCTGCAATTTTACAGTATACCGAATCTGTCTCCGCAATACGCTGTGCTTTTTTCCCATCCCAATACGCAAGGGTACCAATTCCGAGGGATTCACCCACTTTAAGAATGTCCTGCCCCCAATCAGCCATCTGATGGTACGATTCATACCCATCCTGACCTACATATGGCAGGACCAACGTATCAACCTTTTTACCGAAAATATCTATTGCATTTCTCCAGTCGAGATAAAGGCGATAGCCAATCTTATCTGATTCCCAGCCTGGCCCTTCATATTTTATAAAGAACGAGTGATCGGTACATTCGTCAGGCACTCTGAGGGAATCAAATTTTCTGAACTCCGAACCTCCAATATATTTGCCGTGCTCGAAATGCCCGCCAGTTTTGTACCAGAGTTCGGCCAGGGTGCGTTTTGTAGAAAGAGTGTCGGCTTGAGTCAATTCCTTCTGATGGGTATTTATACATGAAGAAGGGAAAATCAGCATTAATGCAAGGAAAAAGAAGAGGGTAGTATTTTTCATAATCGGATAGAAGGTTTCCCTCAAATTTAACCCAATTTGTAATAAAATATCCAACCAATACCATATGCATAAACGTTGCTGTATTTTGTTATCAACAGAATGTATTTCAATAATCGGCAAATCAGGCAGCGGGTCGTTCAACCGGAAAGATGCTCACGTCAATAATCTTACCACGTCTGATAATACGCATGCTTGTCGGAGAAAAGATTTTGTCTCTTTGCAATAATTTATTCAGATCGATGGACGATTTGAGCGTCTTTTTATCGAACTCAATAATAATATCTCCTTCCATCAAATCAGCTCTTTCGGCAGGTGAAGCTTTTTCTATCCCAATTATTAATAACCCATTTGTTCCTGATAAATGGTGATAGTTTTTGACGCGTTCCGATATTTTTATTTCCTGAAGTAATAATCCCAAGTAAGCACGACTTACTTGTCCGTAATTGATCAATTGGTGCGCTATTTCTTTGGCCATATCGATACCTATTGAAAATGAAATGCCCTGTGCACCAAGTATCATGGCTGTATTTATTCCGATCACTTCACCTTCTGTATTGATCATTGGCCCTCCAGAATTTCCAGGATTTAGAGGAAGGTCTGATTGTAAAATATTATCTATGAGTTGGCCGTTTCTTCCTCTCATGGTACGTCCCAATGCGCTAAGGATGCCGGCCGATACAGAATGTTGAAATCCAAGTGGGTTCCCAATCGCAATTACGAGTTGTCCTATCTGAAGATTGGCAGAATTTCCTAACCTTGCAGTGGAGTATCCCGATCCATAAATTTTTATTATGGCAATATCAGAATCACTATCTCTACCGATTAGTTCGCCTTGAAACTCAGTGCCATCAAGTAGGGTAACAATTGATACCTGCCCTGATTGCACAACATGATCGTTAGTGAAAAGGTATCCGTCACTTGAAAAAATAAACCCTGAACCAGAACCTGAAGGCATGTCTTTTTTATCCTTCTTTGAGTAAATATCTATCTTAACGACTGCATTTTTTGCTCTTTCAACAGCGTTAATAATTAGCTCTGAATATAAATCCATTTATTTCCTCCTTTTATGTTTGAGAAAGGATTTTCAAAAACAAAACCAACATTAAAGGGTATGACAAAAACTGATGAAAAATGACATTTTAAAACTATCAAGGCCATAATGACATAGGAGAGCCTCTTACATAATACGGAAACAAATTATTACAACTTTCATCAGAGTTTCCGAACATCCTGTGTTGGTCGGACTGGGAAACATCAATTGGTCGCGGAATTGCGTTGGAGCCACCTGCGGGAGTTGAATGCTGACGCTCAGAGT
>CAZWIU010000177.1:0-1335 GCA_964634105.1 uncultured Bacteroidales bacterium
GAGTAGCGGACGAGGTAAGTTCGATAGCAGAGTTATTTTAGCCGAAAAAAAATGTTGCAAAAAATGCAACTCGAATAAAAATTATTTGCAGTAATCGCAATTTTTAAGCGCCCTTGTTGCAAAAATCGCAACAAATCACATACGTTATAGTGAAATGAGCTTAAATTTTGCGATAAATGCAACACCTAAAAAAGTTGTTGCGATAATCCGTTTTTGCAACTGATAAATCATACTTATTTTCACGTTTAGGTATTGCCTTAAAAGAAAATACACACGGCGGATACCTTGAATTAACAAGGCAGTTAAACTGCCAGTAATAATTTAATGTATAACTAAAAATTTTTTACGTATGAAAACAAAAGTATTTCGTGTTCGATTTGAAGAGCTTCCGGCTCTTGGTGAATTTGTCGAAGCAAGTTTCCTTCACGACAAAGATCTGTTCGCAGCTTTTTCACCCAGGTATGCCAATGGTTTTGCCGAGGAATACCACAATAAGCTGCTAGCGGTGAAGAATGCAACCATGCCTCACCTGCTTACCAGTAGGATGAAGCATGCCACAGAGCTTCAGTATGCGGCGCAGGATTCCATGTTAATACTGTTACGTAATATTGAACGTTACTGGGAAATGACTAATGGTTCATTAACTGTAAAGATCGATGACCTGAAGTTAAAAGCGTTAAAAAAGAATCTGAAAAAGCGCGATGCTGAAGCAGTAGTACAGGGAGCAAAAGCAGTACTGCAAACCCTTCAACCCTGTTTGCCAGTATTACAGGAGCATGGGTTTTCGAAAGATAAAGCGGATGAATTTGCAAAACTGATCGAGGTTATTGAAAGTAACAACCTTGAGCAAAACAACCTTTTTAATCAGCGACGCAGGCTGGTGGAAGAAAACTTAACGCTCTGGAATGAATTCTGGACCCTGGTACGGGAGGTGATGAAAACTGGTAAGCTGATCCATCATGATAACCCGGTACGTAAGTCAGAGTACACGGAAACAAATATTCGGTCGCGCGTACGACTGGCAACCTCCAAAAAGGCCAACGGGGAAACGGAAATACCTGTAGAACCTCCTGACAGGGAGCAGCCTGCGGCGGCATAGCATGTGCAGAGAGCTTCGTTTTTAGAGAATCTCCCGTCTTAAGGAAATCTCCGATAAGGCGGGAGTTTTTGTTTTGATGAGTTGATGAGTTGATGAGTTGTAAAGTTAATGAGTTGTAAAGTTGATGAGTTGTAAAGTTGATGAGTTGAAAAGTTAATGAGTTGTAAAGTTGATGAGTTGAAAAGTTGATGAGTTGAAAAGTTAATGAGTTGTAAAGTTGATGAGTTGAAAAGTTG
>CAZWIU010000177.1:1435-5333 GCA_964634105.1 uncultured Bacteroidales bacterium
AAAGTTGATGAGTTGAAAAGTTAATGAGTTGTAAAGTTGATGAGTTGAAAAGTTGATGAGTTGAAAAGTTGATGAGTTGATGAGTTGAGGAGTTGAAAATTCTTATAGTATAGCTCACCGGGATGCATAGAATTGGGAATGCCCAACAAATATGTTCTCTCACCGTATCAACTAATCACCTAATCAATTGATCCTCCCCTAACGTCTTCCTTATGAAAAGTGAGCATAAATTTTAAAATAACTTTTTGCTTTTCAGTGAAGAAGGTTTTAATATTGGTATAATAATATCTGGCAACTGTATTTCATATAGTCATCATTAATTTGAATTATTATGCAACATTTATTCGCAAATGATTTAGTTTGTGCACCATAATTTCTAACAACATGAGAACACTATTTACTATTTTAGGAATTGTTTTGATTTTTGTTTCTTGTGGAAAGAGACAGCCAAAAATTGATTATAACAAAGAAAGCAGCACTGATTCATTAACGATGGACAGTATCGTTGCAGATACATCAAAAATATTAGTTGCAGAACTACCAGTTTATTTTGATAGTACTGAATATTTGATTCATCCTATCGGGTTGATAAGTCTTAATGATTGGGGAAACAAAAGAATGATAAAGAGTGGTTCATATTCCGGGAGTGATTATTCAAACAATGAATTTTCTGTTGAAAGCTATCGGGAGGACAATTTTTCTGGAAATATCACCAACATTGTTTTTGAAAATCTAAAAGACAGAAGTCAACGTTTATTAACGAATAAAGTATTAAATATATCTTATGTCCAATACCTAAGAAATTTATCCAAAAAGATAAATCGACACTTTATTTTATATTCAGTAATAGACAAGGATTATAATCACGATGGAAAACTGGATTATAGGGATATTAGTTCGCTATATATAAGTAAACTAGATGGAACAAATTTCGAAAAGATTACAAAGAATTTTCATGATTATATTGATGGTAAATTGATCATTCAGGATTTGAAATATTATTATAGGACAATTGAAGACATAAATAGAGATGGTTTATTTGATGCAAAGGATAGATACCACTATTACTATATTGATTTTTCTAATGATCCTTATAAAATTGTCGAATACAATCCTTTAAGATTAATTGAAAAATAATTACGGTGCACAACAAACGCTATAAGCAATTGCCGGGCGTTACCTACGCTATACCCTGCCTGCCGGGAGGCAGGGCTTCGGCACGCTCAAATGCAAAACTAAAAACATTTATTTTAACTTTGGTCACGGTGGACCAGCCTTCGCGAACGCTTCGGCTGGCAAGTAAGAACGCAGCTCCGAAATCCCCTACGGCGCATACCGCCATCCGTTGGCAATAATTAGTGACTTCATGAAGAGGATAACGACATTCATTTTCTTTATATTCCTAGCTTGTTCTTCTGATAATAATCCTACAGATAGATATATTAAATTTCTTAAGAAAGATCAATTATCAGCAAAAGATTATTTAATCGGCCAATGGAAGACACATGACCTGATAGTTCTTTGTGAGAGAGACCATGATGAACTTACCCAATATCAGTTTTTGATTGATGTATTCAAAACATCCTATTTCATAGATAGCGTTGGTATTGTTTTTACAGAGGTTGGTTCAGTAAATAAGGCCAAAAACATAGAAAAGTTTCTTCGAACTAATTATAAAAACGATAGTCTCAGAAAAAATGATCTTATTCAATTGTTTCGTGAAAACTTTTGGCCTGCCTGGGAAAAATATAATTACTTCTACTTATTATTTGAAACAAATAAGATAAACTGTACATTACCACATAATAAGCAAATTATTATTAGGCCAGTTGATGAGCCATCTCCCTTTAAAATTAAAGACAGACATGATTTAATTGCATTTGAAGATAGCTGTTGCAGAATCGACAGGGATAGTACAATGGCGTTGGAGATAATCAGTCAATTTGATAAGCTAAATAAAAAGGGGAAACACAAATGTTTAATTATACAGAATTTTCGACATGGTTTTTCCAAGAACATGATAAATGATAAGGAATATGATTCATTACTTGTAGTCAATACTGGAGCATTGCTTGCAGATAAATATCATGATAAAGTCTCATTTATTATGATCAACAGTTTAGCAGTTACTTTGGTCAAATCTGATTCTACATTGCCACATAAACTTATTAGGTATGAGAGCATACCAATTCAAAAAGGCCTTTGGGATTATTCTTTCGAAAAGTTGGCAATCCATGATATGGGATTTTGTTTTAATAGTTCGCCTTTCGGAGATGACTCCTTCGATTATTGGAGTGCCTCGGATAACTCTTACAGTTATAAAGACATATTCGATGGGTTTATTTATTATTTACCCTTGGATCAGCATATAATAGCCACAGGAATTCCAGATTATTTATCCAATGGCTTCGATAAAGAGCTTTTATCAAGATTTAATATTTATAACGATGTAACGGGTACAAGCTATACAGATAGTTTTCTGATCGATTTATTTTCATTCAAAACACATCCATATAAGGATATTGATAAATTCAAGAAGATTATTTCAGATAATAAGAACTAACTATTGCCAACAAATGGTATACGCAATCGCCGGCTCTGCCTGCTGTAGCGTAGCGAAAGCCGGGCGTTGCCTTCGCTATACCCTGCCTGCCGGGAGGCAGGGCTGCGGCGCGCTCAAATGCAAAACTTACAACATTTAATTTAACTTTTGTCACGTTGGGCTAGAACGCCGCCCCGATCATGGCAACTGCTCTTCCGAAGTTTCGGGAGCGCAAACCGTTATTCCCCATTTGAAGAAACCGCTACATACAAGGAAGATATGGCATAAAATGATTAAATTTGTTATGATTAAATGAAATAGATAGAATATGTTTAATACGATAGATATAGACCGTAACAATCTGACTATTATGGGTGTGAAATTTTCCAATTTAAAAACTTTGGAAAGTACCGCAAATGCAATCGGGAGTAATATGTTTGAAGGATTTAAACCAACTCCTAAAAGTATTGAGATAATTAGAGATTATGTGATTGGGAAAATCACTTTGTCAGAGTTGATAAAATTCGCTAAGGACAAATCATATGCCTGATTCTTACAAATATGTTGACCTCGATTACATCTATACCGACCCAAAAACTGGAATTCTAAGAAATTTAGCAGACATAACGGATCCGGATGATTTACTCTTTTTTGAAAGTGGAGCTGTTACAAAACGTATTCAAGAACTTTACGAAAAGCCTATCAAGATAAAAGGAGTAGATAGTCTTTTGAGTATACATAGGCACTTGTTTCAAGATGTTTATTCTTGGGCTGGGAAAAGACGAAAAGTAGAGATAAGTAAAGCAGGTAAACAATTTTTCCCAACGACACATTTTGACAATGCTTTTCGTTTCATTGACACTTTAATTTCGGATTATAGAAGCATATCAAAAGGGAATAATCTGCAGATAGCAGAGAAATTAGCTGAAATTTTGGATAATGTAAATTACCTGCATCCTTTCAGAGAAGGTAACGGGCGAGCCCAAAGAGAATTTTTAAGATTATTAGCATTGGAAAAAGGATTAACATTAAATCTAAACCCACCCGACAATAAAAATGTTTACGACCAATATATGCAAGGGACTATAAACAGTGATATAAAAACATTGACAAAATTGATTTTAGACCTAATTGAGGCCCAAAGAAAATAAAAAACGGTTTACAACGCGCAGTACCCGCGCTCGGCGAAGTCTCCGGGCTTCGTCGAAGATAAAGGTCAGTCTTCGGCTAACATAAAAAATTATCAGCAACTCGAAGATAAAGGTTAGTTTTCGACTAACATAAAAAGTCCCCGATTGCGGCAACTGCTGGTGGATACATGCTCATTATTATTATCAAGATGCCGGCTGTGAAAAG
>CAZWIU010000178.1:0-5220 GCA_964634105.1 uncultured Bacteroidales bacterium
TTGTAATACAAACATTTAACTACTTTGAAATAAAAAATCAGCAAACCCTAATTATCTTTATAAGATGATTATACAATTATTTATACTGTTAATAATACTCTAACTATCAGCACCATGAAGATAGTACTATTATTAATATTTAATATATCGTGTATTTAGATGGACAACATATGAAATAATTAATTGTTAATACTTAATTGTCAGACCATATCTTAGTTTCATTTTATTACAATGACGATATTTATCATAACCATATTCTATATATGTTCCAATATGTTTCCATAGATAAAATGAGCAACCACCAAATATACCATAATCAATATAGTGTTTACTTACGACAGAATAAGTCATAGTCATATATTTGCCGTATATACCTCCTAGTTTTCCGGATATGTATAAGTCAAAACGAAAATCACTATTTTTTACCAAATAAGGAAGGAAATGGTAATTACAATTAATGCCATATAAGGCTCTGTGAGAATATTGATTTATGCCTGTTGGATTAAAAAGTTTGTTATCAGGGAGATCTTTGCCGTAACCAAGATAACCACCCATTTCGAAATGATTACTAATGCCATAGTTAGTTTCTAAACAGAATGACCTGATACCTGGTTTACCTTCAAAGCCGTCTCGTACTTTATAAGCATAATAAGAATACGCAAGCTTGAAATTCAATCTTTTCTTAATATACGATTGCGTTGAGGAGACATTTTCATTTGTTTTTTCTTGGTATAACCAGTGATTAAATTTCTCTTTTGATTTTGTTTTCCAGGACTTTTCATCTTTTGACAAACCTGTATTAAAGTATACCTTATAAGATATTGAAGGGATGATCGGGAAATAGCTTACCTGGTATAATTTAACGTTCCAATAATCGTATTGTGGCGATGGATAGAACATTTCTCCAGTGCTGCCTGAGTTGTAATAATAGTAGTATGGATTTTGACGGTTATAAACATTATAAACAGTAAAACTCCAAACCGATTTCATCTTTCGCTTTTTAGTTAGTCTGGAATATTGCAATGATAAATCAAGCCGATGGTAATCCTTCATTCGCTGACTGTTCCGCTCACCATAAATAAATGCTTCGTAGTAAAAAGGCTTTCCATCGATATAAGTGTTCGGATCGAGAGTATATTGCCGGCCCACAACCGGAGTATAAGGCAGTCCTGTCTGGTAAACCCAGTTTGCACTAAATGTCAGCTTATCATTTATCTGGTGGCTGAAACCGATGGATACACAATTTGGACGATCGTATTCGTAAATGTATTCTGCTCCGTTGTTAATGTTAGGATATTGTCTAATTGCTCTGGAATAGGTGTAGTTTAAGCAACCTGTCCATTTGCCGAATTTCTTTTGCAGTGAGAATTCAGCCCCATAAGCCGTTCCTCTTCCTCCGGTTTCGATCTTGGCACGCCAGTTACCATCACCCATCAGACTTGTATAGCTCTCACGATACGTTGCCAGTTCTGAAAGCTCTTTGTAGTATAATTCAATGCCTGCCTGGAACATGTCGTTGTTAAAATATCCTTTCCAACCGACAGTATACTGCTGTGAACGTGCCGGGGAGATAGCATTATCGGCAGGCACCCACACCTCGTTGTTAAGGAAAGTTTCGGAGGTAAAGATCAGGTGTGAATACTGATTTATCTGCATATAGCTAACATTCAGCAGCTGATTTTCCGTGATACTGAAATCGAGGTTTATTCGTGGTTCAAGCTTGTTAACAGAATAATTTTTTGTGTTGTAACTAACGGCTCTTAACCCCAATCGGGCTTCCAGATTTAGCGGCAAACGGATTGTATTATCGAGATATATGGCAGATTCCTGTGCAAAGACCTGGTCTTTTTTCACCGTTTTGTTTTCAAGAGATAGTATCCGGTTTGGCTCGTGTACCAGGAAGGAGGCCTGCAGTCCATAATCCATTGTCCAGTTCCTTAACAGAATATATTTCCATGCAGATCTGAAAGCAATGTCCTGCACAGAGGATATATATTTTGTACCTGTTCTGTTTTCTTCCGTATTATCGCTCACGGTGTATTTGTAAATATCTTTCAGCCGGTAACGGGTATAGGAAAGGCTGTTCGACATGAAGAGCTTTGGAGATAACACATGATCCCAACTGAGTGATCCCATCCAATTTCCCCAGATATTACCGATCCGTCCCTTTTGAGTAATGCCTTCATCTATTGTTTTTGACCAGAAATTTAGATAATCGTCGCCCTGGTATACATTAAGGTGCAAACTGTTTTTCAAATCGGGCTTCCAGGATAACTTGCCATTCAGATCATGGAAACCATAGGAGATTATATAATCCCCCTCGGAAATTTTCGATACCATGGCCAGTAACGGATCTATTAAGGTCTTTCGACTGGTTAGTATGAAGGTTGTATTCTTCATTTTCAGGGGGCCTTCAAGCGTGAATGAAGCATCGGTCACTCCAAGACTATAAGACCCTTTCAACGCAGAATTATTGCCTTCACGCTGTGCAATATCAACTATGGATGAAAGTTTGCTTCCATATCGGGCAGGAAAACCTCCTTTATATAAAGTAACATTATTGATCATATCAGGATTAAACACTGACATAAAACCTCCTATATGGTTCACATAAATCAATGGAACATTATCTAGCAGGTAAAGATTTTCACCAGGATTGCCACCGCGAACCAACAAAAGACTGGAACCTTCATTTTGTGAATGGATACCGGGTTGCAGTTGGAGTGTTTTTAATACGTCCGGCTTTGCTCCTAATGAAGGGGTATTTATCATCTCTGCATAGCTCAGGGTGGTCGTATTGAATACGGGATTCTTTTGCGCTTTCACAACAACTTCCTGCAATTCGATACATTCTTCAAGATAAATTACAACCACTGTATCACGAACTTCAGTAATATCAATGAGTGAAGAAGTATATCCGACGAACGATACTCTTAGGATGACGGGTATTTCTGTAACTAAGTTAAAATAACCGTGATTATCAGAAATTGCCAGACAACCTGCTCTGTCCTCGCTGAGATGAACACCTATAAGAGCCTCCCCTGATGCTTTGTCTCTGACAAAACCGGATATTCTAACCTGTCCCATGAGCGAAGAAGCCGGAATCCAGAGTATAAGTATAAAAACCGGTATCAGCCTATTCACCTTCATTACCATATTCGTTTGCAATGGATTCGGGTATTATGGTATCAGAAACAAAGGTTGAATAACCTGCGAATATCCCGTAACCATTAGTAACATTCGAGTATAACGGGAATGGTGTAACCACTCCTCCAACTATATCCGGATAGCGTCCTGTCTGGTACAGGTAGAGTTGTTTTAAGTACATATAAAGATCATAGCTTATGCTTCGTATCTCAAGGGTAAATGGAAAGAGCCTGGCATGGATCGGTCCACCATTTATACTACCGGCCTGTCCTGAAGTATAGTTTAACTTCATAGTATATTGGCCTTCATGCATTAATTCATCGCTAAATACAGCAATCTGAAGACCTTCATTCAATAACACCAAATCGTCTATATATATTAGTGATGCACTATTTAACGTGCCATATTCAATCAGATTTATTCTTACTTCAAAGTATTCTTTTTTATTCAGATCGTTATTCAATGTGAACGAAACTGACGGATAGGTGATGCCTTCATTGTCTACTCCGGCATTATCCGTATGTACAATATTAGATAATACAGTTGGTTCAGGAATAGAGTCCGTACATGATGCAACCGGAAATCCAGGTATCGAAACGCTGCAGGAATATTTTCCCCCTGTTTCAACAACCGTATCAGAAGTATAGATACCATTGCCAGTGTAAGGCATGCTTCCTTCAAATTGTCCATAGATATAGAGCAATATCTCAGCGTTATCAACCCAGTCAAGTGGAACTGTATCGAGCCCATCGGTCATAGAAACATGTACCTTTATTGTGCTATCCGGAATCAGAATACTGTTTATAACAGGATAGGAAGGAAAATCAGCAAATTCGTCTTGTACCAGTTTCCTGCAAGAACTTAACAGTAATATACTCGTTACCAAAATTAGTGGAATACGCATACTCAATGTGAATAACTATTTTTATTTAAAAACAGGTGAACCTGAATACAATTCACCTGTTTCGCTTCATTCTGGTTTATTAAAAATCTATTGCACCGGTATTACAATTATGAGCAGCAGGACCTGTTGACGGCGTGTCTGCCCATATTTTTATGGCAGAAAAATGCCTACAAAGCCAATCTCCCGGCATAGTACCGCTTCTCCACAATTCTCTGTATATATAACTATCCGAGACCGGTGAAGTGCTATAACTCCTAAGATTATCCACTACCGTCCAGCCTCCGCACGAATTATCACAAGCTTCGCAACCAGAACTTAATCTCCATTCGACTATGCATTTACAATCCCAAGAAATACTCCTGCTTGCATAATACCAAACACCTAATATTTTATGATACGGTCTGATCTGTATCTCTGCTCGCCAATAACTACATACGTAACCCCCATAACCACAATCATACTCTTGAAGATCCAACCAAAGAGTGGTTCGATCATTACCATTATCGTTCCAGTCTTTTGAGTGTTTTCCACAATCATAGTATTTTTCACTATTGTATAGATCTTCTGTTTCATTTAGAATAATAGAAAAATCCGGATTACTTTTATACGATAGAAGGTTTTGTTCATTAATAGCTCTCAGCTTCTCAAGATTCTCTCTATTAGTCTTTATCGAACCATTCTCTAAAACTTTGTATATATTATTGTCAACTCCGTACATCCTGTCCTTGTTGAGGAAATATCTGAGTGGACTTTTGGAAAGTACTACTTCAAGTGTTAATTCGCCATTTTCTTCTTCAATTAATCCGATATAATCGCTATTTTGGGCAACAAACGCTTTAAAATCATCAAGGTTTTTAAATTTTTCAGGATTAGCTTTTTTATAGATTTCATCACATTTGATACCAAATGACTTGAAACCATTGGATTCTTCCCAATCTTTACGTTGCTGCTCATTCATTGTAAATATTGATCCAAGTGCTTCATCAAATTCTTCATAGTTATTAAAAATAAGAATATCTGAAGTCGTTTTATTTTTATCACTCCTACTTATATCATCTTTTGAACAAGAAAAAATGAAGGAGACTGTACCAACAAGCACAGCGATAAAAAAACTATAAATTAGGGTTTGCTGATTTTCTCAGCATAAATTATTAGCAAAAATTAAATTT
>CAZWIU010000179.1:0-5154 GCA_964634105.1 uncultured Bacteroidales bacterium
ACCGTAAAGTATTGAATATAAATGCAATGACTAACTAAGTTTACAGCAATGGGGGTTGGGGGTGTGTCTGTTTTCCTCCCCCTTTTATTCCCCCTCCCGAGGGGGATATGTGGCTATGTCGATAAATACTACCAACTTATTTCAGAAACAAATCCACCTCTATTAGTTCACCCTCCTGAGGTGGATAGTTAGCCTTTTCAGTAAGTTATCATCCTCCCTTCCCGATACTGGGATAAAAGAGGGAGTTGCATTGGATTATTCAGTATAATTTTGGGTGCTGATATAATACCGGTTGCTAAATCCGGCATTACTCAAGACAGTGAATAAAGAGACCGCTTCGTAATTTCGGCTCGAACCAGGTAGTTTTCGGAGGCATGATATTGCCTGTATCCGCTATATCGATCAATTGTTTCATAGAGACCGGAAACAACGCAAAGGCAGCAGCCATTTCACCGCTGTCGACCCGTTTCTGGAGCTCTCCAAGGCCCCTGATACCGCCTACAAAGTCGATGCGGTCAGATTTCCGAAGGTCTTTGATGTTCAGTATCGGGTCGAGCACCCCTTTTGATAATACAGTAACATCCAGGGCATCGATCGGATCGTTATCGTTGAACAGGAAGTTCTTTGCCTTTAATGAATACCAGTACCCGCCAATGTACATCGAGAATTCATGTACTTTCTTAGGTTTGTAGGGTTCTTTCCCTTCTTTGCTTACCTCAAACCCCTCGTTCAGTTTCTGTAAAAATACCTCCGGTGTATTACCGTTCAGGTCCCTGACCAGCCGGTTATAATCGATAATGGTGAGCTGGCTTGCCGGAAAATGCACGGCCATAAAGAAGTTATATTCTTCCTTTCCCGTATGCTTCGGGTTGGCTTTTTTCCTGCTTTCGCCAACATGCGCTGCGGCAGCGGTACGATGGTGTCCGTCGGCAACATAAGTAAAGGGGATCTCCTCCCGGAATGTTTTCTCGATTAAACTGATATCCCCGTCGGTGTTGACCACCCACAATGCATGATCAACGCCATCGCCGGTGTTGAAACTATATTCCGGCTTTTGTGCGATGGTCCTGTTGACAATTTCGTTGATGGTTGCGTTATCGGGATAGGCAAAGAATACAGGTTCGGCGTTGAAATTCGTGATGCGGATATGGGTTTTCCGGTCTTCCTCCTTATCGGGCCGTGTGAGTTCATGCTTGCGTATCACGTTATTCAGGTAATCTTCAACGCTGGCACAGCCGACGAGCCCGTATTGCGTGCGGCCCCACATAGTCTGGGCATAAATATAATATACCGGTTTGCTATCCTGAAGGAAAACGCCGTCGGCAATCAGTTTCTCCAGATTCTTCTTTCCGGTCTGATATACGATATCCGAATAGTGGTCGGTATCGGCAGGAAGGTCGATCTCGGGTTTTGTCACATGAAGAAAACTGTGGGGGTTTCCTGTTGCTTCAGTACGTGCTTCGTCGGAATTAAGTACATCGTAAGGCCGGGAAGCGATACGACCTGCCAACTCCTTCACGGGCCTGTAACCCCTGAAAGGTTTAACTATAGCCATATGTTCAGTATTTGAGTATGGTTCCTGTTAATTCACTTTAAAAGTAGCATCGCCCTTTTTGATAAAACCAACGATCTGACGGGCAGCTGCAAGTCCGGCATTAATATTGGCTTCGGCAGTCTGTGCACCCATCTTTTTGGGCGTACCAAAATAGCGGTTGGCATACTTTTCTTTCAGCACAGCCTGGCAATCGGGTGCTACATCGGTAACATACCTGAAATCGGGCCGGGTTTCGAACATTTTGAGCAGGCCTTCCTCGTCGATAAGCTCTTTCCTGGCAGTATTAACAAGCATAGCACCTTTCGGCATCAGGGAAAGAAGATCGAAATTAATAGACTTTTTGGTCTTATCAGTAGCCGGCAGGTTCACAGCAACGTACTGACTTTTCTTGTATAATTCCCTGACATCGGCAATACATTGAACACCGTCGTTCTCAATAATTACACAGTCGACATACGGATCATGTGCAAAAACAGTCATTCCCATTCCTTTACCGATATGTCCCATGATTCTTCCAATATTCCCATAGGCGTGTAATCCAAAGGTTTTTCCCCTAAGTTCGACACCGGCATTACCGTCGTACCCGTTCCTGTTCAGATAGATCATCATACCTATTCCCAGTTCGGCAACAGCATTTGCATTCTGGCCGGGGGTATTCATAACACATATTCCTTTTGCCGTAGCAGCAGCCAGGTCGACATTATCGTAACCTGCCCCCGCTCTGACGACAATTTTCAGTTGATCGGATGCATCTATTACTTCCTTATCGATGATATCACTGCGGAAGATAATAGCATCGATCCCTTTGACAGCAGCGATGAGTTCACCCTTTGAGGTATATTTCTCGAGCTTAACCAGCTCAAAACCGGCTTCATTGCATATTTTCTGGATACCTTCGACAGCTATCGCAGCGAAGGGCTTTTCGGTGGCCAACAGTACTTTCGTCATATTCGTTTCCGGTTAGAGGTTATTAAAGTTTCGATTCAAATTCCTTCATAGTAGTGATTAAGGCTTTTACGCTTTCGATCGGCAGTGCATTATAAAGCGATGCCCTGAAGCCGCCTACCGAACGGTGGCCTTTAATGCCAACCATCCCCTGCGACGAAGCGAATTTCTGGAATTCTTCCTCTTTCTCTTTATATTCATCCTTCATGACGAAGGTGACATTCATGATCGACCGGTCTTCCTGGTTCGGAACACAAGCCTTGAATATTTTGCTCTTATCGATAGCATCGTACAGAACATTAGCTTTTTCGATGTTCATCTTATTGATGACCGGTAGGCCGCCCAAATTCTTAAGCCATTTCAAAGTCTGAAGGCATCCGAAAATAGAAATACACGAAGGGGTATTATATAAGGAGTCGTTTTCGATATGAATTTTATAGTCGAGCATAGAAGGGATAGGACGGGTAACCTTACCCAGGATATCGTTCTTAATGATTACCACGGTAGCCCCGGCAGGACCTACATTCTTCTGGGCTCCTGCGTAGATCAGTCCGTATTTCGAAACGTCCATGGGGCGGCTCAGGATATCGGATGAAGCATCGGCCACGAGGGTAATGGGCGAGCTGATGTCATTTTTGATCTCGGTTCCGAAGATGGTATTATTGGTAGTGATGTGAAAATAATCAGCATCTGTCGGAATGGTATAGTTTGTCGGGATGTAGGTATAGTTCTTATCCTTTGAAGAAGCCACTACCTGCACCTCTCCAAAAAGTTTTGCTTCCTTGATCGCCTTCGAGGACCATGAACCGGTATCGAGGTAAGCAGCTTTCTTCTGCAGCAGATTGTAGGGGACCATACAGAAACCAAGACTGGCGCCTCCCTGGAGGAATAATACAGAATAACCTGATGGGATGGACAATAATCCGCGCAATAATTCAATAGCTTCTTTAATAATGGCTTCAAAATCTTTCGACCTGTGGGATATTTCCATAATTGATAAGCCACTGTTATTAAGATCCATTACGGCCTTGGCCGTTTCTTCCTTGGCATAATCCGGAATAACCGAAGGTCCCGCATTAAAATTGTGCTTTTTCATGAGTGTCTTGTTTTTCTGATGGTTAATAATCCTCGTTAATTGGCAATACTAGGCAATTGGTAGTCAATTGTTAGTTGAATAACAAAACTAAGTATGGCAGCTAAAATTACAAAAATATCCATTTCTTCTTCTTTTTAAGGCAGAAATATCTGATTAAAAATTACTAACAGGTTGTTAGCAACGAGAATGCCTGTCCGCCATAGCTCGAAGAGCGAAGCCGGGTGGAATCGTGTATCCCGAAGCATCAGGAGTGTAATTGATATTTCGGAATAAAACCTTTCTATTGATTCAGTTCAACAATTACACCATTCAACAGTTCAACATTCTTAGGGCAAAAGTTTTTTATTGTTTAATCGTGTAATTGTATAGTTGCTTAGGGGATGAGTTTCCGCCTTTGTCCCGGATGTTCGGGACTATGGCGGACGGGGGATGAGGTTCCGCCTTCGTCCCGAGTGCCCGGAACTATGGCGGACGGGGTGCACCCTACGTCATTGCGAGGATCCCGCATAAGCGGGAGACGTGGCAATCTGGCCATGTAATTGCCTGCCCGCCATAGCTCGAAGAGCGTAGGCGGGCTTTGCCCGACGCAGCACGCAGTGCGTTGGCGGGATGAGATGATAAGATGTAAAGATGATGGGTTGATATAGTGAGCGAATGAAATTGTTGAACACTCTCAATCTCTCCAGGCGTTGTTACCAGATTTAGGGAATATTCTAGAATATGGTTTTTAATTTGCCTTCTGTTAGTCGTAATGTGTCTCCGGTAAAGGTGTTGTATAAAATACAATTGAAAACAACATCGAGATAGAATCCACATTCTCCGACTTCGTTAACATGAACTATTTCGCATGACGAGCCAGGTTGAAAATCTGCAACAGGAATATTTAATGCATCGTCGGGATAAGTTTTTAAATAACTGGTCCAGTTTTGAAAATATTCAATATCGTATTCATTTTTCAGGGTTTCTTTATATTCGATAAAAAAACCTTCCTGGCCCTGCAATATTCCGGAAAAAACTTTTGAGCCGGGTTGAAATATCTGCTCTTTTATTATAACATCCGGAGTAAGATTATAGTCGATGAAACTAAAGGTAGTATCGAGAAGTAACTTTTCAATAAAACCGATTCTAAACGCCCCTTCCGAGAATTCCTGAAAATGTCCGATCAGAAAGGAATCTTTATCACTACGATCTATTTTATATAAGCGTTTGTACATGCTGCCAAACCCAGTTTGTGAATGAACTAAAAAATCAATACCATTCACTTTGCAGGAAAGGTAAAGAGTATCGCTATTAATTTCAGACGAATTCTCGGTTTTCTCACACGAGAAAAGCAACATCAATAGCAGAGCTCCGGGGATTAATGAATATTTTTTCATTCGTTTCAAGGGTTACATTGTTTAACATTGGATAATTGAAAAACTGAGAAGGGATTTAATCCGGCCTTTACCGGCAGGGACCTCGCTCTCATACATACTTTTGCAATCATGCCTGGTTGTGAATTTCTAATTAACGTGAGTTCGAAATAACATTATCTTGTTAAAGCCTTATTATCAATTAT
>CAZWIU010000180.1:0-5150 GCA_964634105.1 uncultured Bacteroidales bacterium
TATCAACTAGCATAAAAATATTTCAAAGAACATTTGTTTAAACCATAGAAATCTCCGTTTTCAACTCCTTTTCCTCTGTGGTAAAATCTAATCGACTTAATGACTAAAAGACATCCCGGAAACTGAAGGATCGGATATCGTTTTTAGAATTTGTAAACCTCGATTTATCAACTATCCGATAAAAGGTTATACAGCAACAGATAAAAGATTTATTGACTTCTTTAACCGGACACCAGTGATCTTTCAATTTCCAAATTTTCAAATTTTCAAATCTTCCCTGCCTTCATCCCGAACACTCGGGATTTCGGCAGGCAGGCAATTTTCCAATCTTTCAGTTTTCCATTTATTTAGTGCTGAATAAATTATTAAGCAGGCTATTTCAAACTCACGTTATATTAATTAGCTGAGACTTTGATATTATTACTTGTGTTTTTGTATTTTTATGGCGGAAAAACTAAAGTAATGGCCAATAAGAATTATATTGATGAGAAGTGGAAACCTGTATTTTTCGATGGCATCGATCCAAATGAAAAATATGAGGTCTCAAATTACGGTCGGATCCGTAGGTTTATACCCAAACTTAATGATTGGAAAATACAAAAGCCTGCAAATGTTAACGGGTATGCGTATTTTTCTTTCCGTACGTTAGAATATGCCGATGGTAAAAACCGTATTACCAAGAGTATTCACAGGATTGTTGCAGAACTATTCTTAGGTCATCCAAAAGGTGATTGCAATAATGTAATTCACCTCGATTTCGACAAGTGGAATAATCATGTCGATAACCTGAAATGGGTGGTCAGAAAAGATATGTTTGCTCACAGTCGAAAAAGTCCCCGTACTGCTCTTGCAATTGAGCGGAGGAAGGGTGAAATCACCAATGCGAAGCTGACTGCAACCGATGTGATGCGTTTAAAGAAAAAACTGAAACGAGGGAAAAATCCGTTGTATAAAATAGCCCGGGAATTCGGAATAACGCATACACAACTCAATCGCATACGCCGGGGCGAAAACTGGAGTCATATAAAAATTGATTAGTAAGAGCCTGTAAGCCAGGTATGATCAGACTTTCTCCTGCATTTGTTTCCTGAGGCTTTCCAGTTCGCGTATCAGTTCTTCTTCCCTTCGGGCTGATTGTTCCTGCGTTGCACGTAACTCTTCCATGTTTTGACGCATTTCTTCTTCCTGCGAAGACATTTCTTCGGCTTGTTGTTGAGATTGTTCAAGCAATAACGTTGTTTGAATATTTGCTTTTACAGAAGAGATAGTGGCTGCGATGCTCTCGCCTACACGTTCAATAAATTCAATTTCAAATTCCTGGTATTTATTAAATGAAGCAATTTCCATTATACCGAATACATTATCATTATAAGCGAGCGGTATAAGAAGAAGACTTGTTGGATTATTTCCTCCTAATCCTGAGGTTATTTTGATATAATCATTCGGTATATCGGTCAGGAATATTTTCTCCTTCTCCTGATAACACCGGCCGACTAATCCTTCCCCTACTTCAATTTGCTTCTTCAGGAATTTTTGTCTGTCGTATGCGTAACAGGCAGTCATTTCGAGATAGATGTGTTCCCGGTCATTATCGTTCACGATAAAAATACCTCCCTGGTTCGAATTAGTATAGCGGACCATATTACTGATCACCTCGTACGACAAACGTTCCAGGTTATCATTATTCTTACGCAATATATCGCTGAACAGGGCAACACCCTGAGCACTCCAGTTGCGTTGCTGGTTTTCTTCCTGGCGCTTTTCTTCGTCAGCTTTGGCCTTTTTAAGTTCTTCACGCATTTCGAGCAACGATAACCCTAAATTATCTTCCTCACTCAGGGGTTTGAAAGGTGTGTCGAAATTTCCTTTTCCTATGGCGATAGTAAAATCAGTAACATCTCTTAGCCCCTGGACTAACAAATTCAATGCTTTTGACATGAGGCCTACCTCATCGGTTCCTTCCTTAAGGCTGTTTTCGGGCATCACCCCTTTACTCATCTGAAGTAATATATTCTTTGTTTTGTTGATGGGACCTGTTAACGAACGTATCAGGATAATCCCAATAATGATGGAGGCAAAGATTAGCGTTATGGACATGAAAAAAATAAACTTCTTGAACCTGCGGAATTCATCGACCATTTCAATTCGTCCCTGGTTTTCAATCTGCTCCTGTGCAGTTTTAAGTTGTGCGATTTCTGTTAAGATCTGATCGGTGCGCGTCATTACTTCACCTCCCTCTTCAGTCATCGGCGTTACTTCGAATACGATGAACGGATCGTCATAACTTTCGAATGAATTCAGCTGGTTCATTATATATTGATGCTGTGGAATCAGGGTATCTTCAATGGTGACAGCAATTTTTTCAAACAGAGCCTTGTGTTCGTCCGATTTCCAAAGTTGGCTGAGAGATCGAAGTGTATCAATTACCATTGGAAAATCAACTTCGTGAAGACGTTTGAGTCGTATCTTATCAGGCGTATCGGAAATCTTATCAATATGAACCCACGATTTAATAAGCATTCTGGAATCGCTGATCTGAGTTTGTAATTTATTAATCCATTCCAGCGATGGAGAATAAATGTTGGTTATGCTCTCATTAACTTCCTGATTTCTTTGAATGGCATTTTGTGTAAGAATACCATATATCAAAACAGCAATAGTTACAAGCCCGAATCCTAATGCAATTTTTGTTGCAATTTTTAATCTCATGTGTTAACCCCGATTAGAGATTATTAAATCTATTCCTAAGATAATAAAAAATAGTTAAACCAAAATCAGGTATTAATTCCAATTCAGATTTGCAGGAATCATCAGATGAAAAGTAATAATTATCTTATATGTAAAAAAATGCATCACAACTTCCGATTTATGAATGCACGTTCAATCTTAGTAAGTGCGTTTTCTAATATAGAACGCGGACAACCTATATTCATCCGTTGAAATCCTGTACCTTCAACGCCAAAAATACTACCATTACTTAGTCCAACCCTGGCTTCTCCGACGAGTAGCTGCTGTATCTCCTTATCCTCCATTCCGGTCCGGCGGAAATCAATCCAGAGAAGGAATGTAGCTTCAGGCTGAATTAATGTAAGAAAAGGTAATCGGTTGTTAATAAAATTTCGTACCAACGCAATATTTCTTTCAAGGTATGCAATTAATTCTGCCAACCATGTATCACCTTGTCGATACCCTGCTTCAAGTGCAATACCTCCGAAAATATTTCCTTCCGAAAGATGACTCTTATCAATTTCTTTTTGCAGTTTTTCTTTCAGGCTTTTATTGGCCGCTATAAAATACGATGTCGATAATCCTGCAATATTGAATGTCTTACTTGGCGACATCAGCGTGACTGTTTGTTGGGCTATTGCTTCCGAAAGCGATGCAATGGGGATGTGGTTATACCCGCTATAAACAATATCGGAATGAATTTCATCTGAGACTATCAGGATATTATGCTGCAGGCAAATTGAGGCAAGCTCGCTGAGTTCATTTTTTGTCCATACGTTACCCGTAGGGTTATGTGGATTGCACAGGATTAAGATTCGGGTTTTATGATCGATCAGTGTTTTTAATTGACCGAGATCCATCTCATACCTGCCGTGCCTTAACACTAAAGGATTTATGCACAGTTCGCGGTGATGGTCTTTTACGGCAGAATAGAAGGGGAAGTATACCGGTGTCTGAATAATAATATTATCGCCTGGCGATGAAAAGGCTTGTACCGCCAGATTCAGCGCCGGAACAACTCCGGGTGCAAAACCTATCCAGTCTTTCTTTATATTCCACCGGTGATGGCGCTTTACCCATTCAATTATACTCTCATACTGTCTATCGGGGTGATAACTATATCCAAATAGCTCATGTTCCATTCTCTTTTTCAGCGCTTTCACAATAAAGTCAGGAGTCCTGAAATCCATATCAGCCACCCAGAGTGGAATAATGTCCGAAACCTTAAAAAATTTCTCCCGGAGATCGTACTTATAACAATCAGTCCCTACCCTGTTTATTTCTTCGTCGAAATTGTATTTCATGCTGTTTAATCATCCATACGAAAATAGCGAAAAGGCTTCACGCAATAGCTAAATTCCCGGATGTTGTTTTTTTATTCAATAATTTAAAAAATGTAACGTTACATGAATAAGGGCGTATAAGATTTCATGTGTGTAATTACTAAACTAATTAATAATAATTAAAATATTCTGTATATGAAAAAGCTATTTTCGGGTTTTCTGGCGATAACATTAGTTTATCTGATGTGTGTTTCCTGCGAATCAAAAAAGGATCCGCCTGAGCTTCCTCCATATGAGTCGATGGCAATCGATTTTTCAAAGTTTACTGTCAACGAAACTAAATCAGCCGTCGATGGACTTAAATCAACCGAAGCGGTTGGCGTTAATTATGGCTATTCTGCACTAAACGTAGGTGTTTTTAACCTAATTCTGACGGGTACGCTCGTAGTCCCGGTTGCCTGTTTTTATAATTCATTCACGCAGAATCCTGTTTTCCTGGGTGATGCAACCTGGCAATGGAGTTGTGATTATACGGCTTTCGGAGGGACCTACCATGCACGCTTGACAGGAGAAGTGCGGTCGGAAGATGTAAAATGGGAAATGTATATTTCAAGAGATGGTATTGGTGCTTTTGGCGAATTTATGTGGTACGAAGGTACCTCGCTCAGCGATGGTTCAGGCGGACAGTGGACACTTAAGCATAGTCAGCAGTTCCAGGAACCAATGCTCCGCATTGATTGGGAACGGACCGGAACAGAAGTTGGAAAGGTTAAATACACCAATATCCGGGAACTTGATGACACACGCAACCCAAATGTTCAATATGGCGCTTTTATTGAATACGGACTCGTAGGAGGCGATCTTAATGCCTATTACGATATCCATGTATTCGATACCTGGACATTGCATGATTTTGCCGATGTGAACATTGAGTGGAGTACTGTCACTTACAATGGCCGGGTAAAATCGCCACTATTTTTTGGTAACGAAGACTGGCATTGCTGGGATGGGTATGGCGCTGACATAACCTGCGAATAATAATAGAGATAATGATACCAAACGGCCGGATATTTTTCCGGCCGTTCTTATTGTGCGCTATGCATGCCATTGTTCTATAGGGTGCAAGACCCGAACGAGCCA
>CAZWIU010000181.1:0-5145 GCA_964634105.1 uncultured Bacteroidales bacterium
TATTTAGTTCAAATATATAAAAAGATTCATCTAATGATTCCCGGTTGAGTATTTTTATGTAAACATTTCCGATAAAAAAACCTTCTTTGATTAAAAAATAAGCAAAATACTGTTGTAAAATATAAAGAATGAAACAATCATATCCAAAAGAATTATCTACCTGATGGGTTTAACATGGTAAGAACTATAAATTACCATGGAAGAAATAAACGGAAGGAATTAAAAAAGCCGGGAGTACACATCGTATCTCCCAGCTTCCACAAAACTACTAACTAAACCAACTTGGGCAAAACCGTCTAACCAATTTAATCATGGGCGTATTTCAGATCACCTTGGTTATATTTTCTATATGCTGATACGGCACATTATCATTCTTGTTCTTACTCTTCGATTAATCGTTTCAAAAACTTGACAAACGATTAAAAATTCTATATGAACTTTCTGAGGTGAAATTAATCAAAAAAAGAATCCGCTCAGAAAAAAGATTCACACTGCAATAATAACGCAATTTTAGCTAATTCATTGCTTTTGCAAGCATAGTTAATATATTTCTGTCTTTTTCAATAATATTTCCTACCACAATAATATCGGCTCCGGCATTAATAATATCCCTCACCTGCCCGGGTGTTCGTATGCCGCCTCCAACGATTACGGGGATCCCAACATTTCTTTTTACTTCCTTTATCAGCTCCGAATTAATGGGACTACAGGCACCACTGCCCGATTCCAGGTAAATCAGTTTATTCCCTAATTGTTCACCGGCAATAGCCGTAGCAACAACTATATCATATTTATCAGCCGGTATCGGACGGGTATTGCTTATATATTCCACAGCAGTCCCGCTGCCCTCTCCTACTAATATATAGGCAGTGGGAATAATTTCCAGACCCGACTTCTTTAAATATGGAGCGGCCAGTACATGATTCCCGATCAGATAATCGGGATTTCGCCCTGAAATAAGCGATAGCAGTAAAATTCCATCTGCCTTATTACTTAATTGCATCAAACTTCCGGGAAATAAGATCACCGGTATACTGATATTTTTCCTGATGATCTCCAGGCAGGAATCAATACGGTCGCTGACCAGACTACCTCCCACGAGTATCAGATCGATCTTCGATTCTTCCGCAATGTACAGGGTCGCGATCAACGATGGAACTGTATACTTATCTGGATCGATCAGTAAAGCGAATTTCTTTCCTGGTTTACATATAGCATTATATAGATCCATCACCCGATATTTTTATAGCAGTATACAACAACATAATTATTAATTGTAAAATAATATAACTCAAATTTATCATGCCAGAACCTGTTATCAACCCACCCATTGATCACCCCTACGTTTTGGGGTTCGAATGGTTCAATGGTGAGGTTCTTAATAAAGCTAATATCCTGCTTATCGCATATCTTGTATAAGGCTTCTTTCGCACACCAATGTATGTAAAGATGATATTTTTGTTTAAGAGGATTCCTGGTTATATATTCATCTTTATTGATGAAGCGGTGCCTGATTTTGCCAATATTATGCGACATGTATTCAAGATCAAGCCCCACCTTTTTTGTTTTGCTCAGTATAATAGCAGTAAGCGTCTGTGAATGTGATATACTCATCCGGTAATCGCTCTGATGTAAATAGGGCTTTTTACGATCATTATAAACAATAGGGCCATTTACTCCTATGAGTTCCTTTAACAAAGCACGGACTGAAAGAAACTCTACCTTCCTGGCATCGCTTTTATAAGACATTAATTTTTCACGCTCACCCGGGTAAAGATGTACCTGCGATAATAAGATCTCGCTTGTTTCCCGAATTTCCCAAATACCAAAAAGACAATCATCCAGAAACTGTTCCCTCAGTATAAGCGGCATATTACTTCTACTCCCATGAAAATGAACTGATCAAATGTACAACATCCTCCCGAAAAAATTGAATAGCCGGAGCCAAAGAATCTACATTAGGTTCGACATTAAAATAGAGCGATCCACTTAAAAATCCTGAAGTGCTGTCAGTTATATAAAAATTAATAGCCGAGGCCGCGTTGCCTTTAATATCATAAAGCATTCCCCACGTCCTATGCTCACCCTCATTAATCCGGGTTTCAATAATATCGTCGGCCTTAATAATATGCTTGTATACAATCCGGTGGATATCCTCGGCATGTCCTGAAAGATCATCTTTTAAGGGCTTATACGTAAGATGTATCGAAGCATTATAATGGCTGAAGTTAATGTCGTACCAGCAAGGCTCGGCATTGCTCAGTTTTACTTCTTCAACGGTACCATAGATTGGATATTCGAATGAAAACTTGCACGGACTGGTAAAACGCTGGTATTGTTTAACCGGGAAATCAATCCTGAAATAGGCTCTTGGTTTAGGAGTATAGGTTTTTCTGCAGGCTGCTATAAGGATAATAAAAACCAGCGCCAGAATACCTGAAACCAGCCGATTAAGTTGATCACCATGGTTAAATACCTTTTGCATTGGGCCTTATTGTCACTTTAATTTTCTTTATTCTTCGTTTATCAACCGCAATAATAGTGAAAATGAGATCACGGTACGATATCTTATCATCTTTCTGAGGTATCTCACCCCGAAGCTCCAGGATCAAACCAGCAAGCGTGTCGGCATCGCCCCTGATATTTTCAACATAAGCATCGTCGATATCCAACACTTTGTAAAAATCATTGAGGAGCACCTTGCCTTCGAAAATATAATTATGGTCATCGATCTTCTCGTAGGAAAGTTCTTCATAATCCGATTCATCGGTAATATCGCCTACTATCTCTTCAAGAACATCCTCCAGCGTAACAATACCGGAAGTGCCACCATATTCATCCACAACAATAGCCAGATGAATATGATTCGTCTGAAACTCTTTCAACAGGTCGTTGATCTTCTTGCTTTCGGGTACAAAATAAGCCGGCCGTATTAACGATTGCCATTTAAAGGATGATGGTTTATTGATATGCGGAAGCAAATCTTTTATATATAAGACACCCTTAATGTTATCAAAGTTTTCCTCATAAATAGGGATCCGTGAAAATCCTGATTCATTAATAACTTTTAGCAATGCCGAAAGCCTGGTTTTTATATCCACAGCAACGGTATCAACTCTCGAACGCATAATATCGCTTACACTGATATTACCAAACTTCACAATTCCTTTTAAAATATTTTTTTCTTCGCTCAGATCAGTTTCTGTAAGTTCAATGGCATCCGAGAGGTCATCGATAGATATATCCCCGGAATGTTTAACCAGTCGCTTGTTTACAATGGAAGTGGAATAGATGAGGAAAGAGCTGATCGGCCAGAATATCCTCATAAAAACAGCAAGACCAGGGGCAGTAAGCCTGGCAAACTGGACCGAAAAACGATTCGCATAAATTTTAGGGAATATCTCACTTATAAAGAGGATAAGAGCTGTAACGGCCACCACCTGGATAAGAAAAACAACCAGGGGGTTGGCCTCATAACCGATTATTGAGTTGGTAATGTATGTTGAAAGCACGACAATACCTACATTAACAAAATTATTTGCTATCAGAATAGTGGCCAAGAGACGTTCCGGAGATTTAAGATGGTTTATGACCATCTGGCTGAAGCGGCCTTTGCTTTCTTTAAGCTTGCTGATTTCACCCGGGGTAAGAGAAAAGAATGCAGTCTCACTTCCCGAGCACAATCCCGAGATTACAAGCAGCAGGAGCATAACGATGAAGCTGATGATAAGTCCGCCGCTAATCCTTAACCCACTGCTAGCTAAAATAACTAATGTGTGGCACGAATCGGTTTCCACCACTAAATAGAAATAGTTATCAATTTTCAGAAGGGTAGGTCATCTGTTGCGTCACCTTCGGATACAAAATCATCCGACGGCTTCGAAACCGGTTGACTGTCGGGTGCACTATTCTGGGAAGGCGTTGGTATGGCACCTGAATCGCCTCTTCTTCCCATTAACTGCATATTATCGGCAACAATTTCAGTTGTATATCGTTTATTGCCGTCGCGGTCATCCCATGATCGTGTTCTGATCCGTCCTTCAATATATAGTTGAGTGCCCTTTTTAACATATTTTTCAGCTATACCGGCCAGTCCCCTCCATAATACAATGTTGTGCCATTCCGTTTGACTGACTTTCTCACCGGCTTTATTTGTGTAATTTTCAGAAGTTGCCAACCTGAAATTTGCGACGGGAGTTTTATTATCAACGTACCTGACCTCAGGATCGTTGCCTACAAACCCTATAAGTATTACTTTATTAACCGACATATAGTATTGTTTTGTTTTCTTTATGATACAAATATAATTAAACCTCAGGATTAAATCCGAATTATTCACCTGCATCTGAAAAGAGGATACCAAATAAAAAAACATCAAAAATTCCTATCTGTCAATGAATTGACAAGCATTCCAGAAGAGCTCAATATGGAAGAAAGATATCATCCAATTACATAAACAGCGCCGGCAGATATCATTGAAATTACATTGCATGAATGAATCTCGTCCACGTTTAAATAATTGAATTCCTATTTCAGGTTTGTTAGAATATATTTGTTTTGTTGGATATGCTTACGACGTATAAATAATTCAACAGCTGTCCCTCAGGGACGTTATATATAATAAATATGGCAAACACATACACCCAGGTTCATATTCACGCAATATTCGCTGTACAACATCGTCGTTGCCTGATTCATAATAGCTGGAAGGATGAATTATACCGTTATATTACAGGCATCATTCAACACAATTCGCATAAGCTTCTCATAATTAATGGTACGCAAGATCACGTGCACATTCTTTTTGGTATGCGTCCCATCCAATCTCTATCGGATTTGATACAGGATATTAAAGGTGAATCATCAAAATGGATTAATGAAAATCGTTTCGTTCATGGTCGTTTTTCATGGCAGATGGGATTTGGTGCGTTTTCATATAGCAAATCGCAAATTGGAAATGTAATAAAATACATTGCAAATCAGGAGGAACATCATCGTGAAAAATCATTTATTCAGGAATATAGAGAAATTTTACATGTATTTGAAATAGATTTTGATGATAGATATATCTTTAAACCGGTTCTTTAAATATTTCGCCCCGTTGGGGCTACCAATATTCGGCCCCGATGGGAACGGATTGGAATT
>CAZWIU010000182.1:0-5026 GCA_964634105.1 uncultured Bacteroidales bacterium
GTGGTGTGAGAGGACGGCAAAGCTAATTTATGGAACTTTGCCTCCTACTTTAATGAAATATAGATCAGAATGCATCAAATTGGCATATTTTTCGTTTAATAGGGAGAGTAATACAAATCTTTGGATATGAAAAAAATAACGATTCTACTTAGCCTGTTGATGATCCTCATATTCTCATCCTGCGAATATTTTAATATGGATGATGAGGAAGGGTTAAGCACAGAGGAGATTATCGAAGGACTTAAAACGGCACTTGCCATTGGCGCTGATTCAGCTTCTACTTCTCTTTCAAAAGTAAACGGCTACTATATGGGCCCCGAAAACTTGGTTAAAATCCCTTTACCAGACGAGGCTGTTGTAATACGCAATAAAATAAACGGTAATGCTACGCTCGCTACCATCAGCTCACTCATCGGACTGGAGGATGCATTTGAAAATGTTGTTCTTTCAGTGAACCGTGCAGCTGAAGATGCAGCAACTGATGCAGCGCCCATATTTAAAAATGCTATTACATCGCTTACCATCTCTCAGGGATGGGATATACTGAATGGTATCGTACCTGATGAAAGCCTGAAAGCTGCCGATTTCGATTCAACAGCTGCAACGCAGTTTTTAAAGAATAAAACATATGTTGCACTTACCGATCTGTATGCACCAAAAATAGATGTTTCGCTTTCAAAAGATATTATCGGGAGTGTTTCGGCTTACGACGCATGGAATACACTTACTTCAAAATATAATTCTTTCATCGACAGGACCGATGTGCAGACGGCTCTGACTTTAGCTGATCTGCTTGGCCAGCCTGTTAATCTGCCCGATGCAATCGAAACCGATATAGGTGTCTTTTCCACACAGAAAGCATTGAATGGATTGTTCTACATGGTAGGCAACGAAGAAAAGAAAATCCGAAAAGACCCCTTCCAATGGGCAATTGATATTATTCAACGGGTATTTGGGTATATCCAGGAACAAGTTTAGTTATACTGCACAACTTGATGAAATCCACATCCGGAATGGGGTGTGGGTTTTTTTTTGGTTCTTTCACCGATCTTAAACTTTACTGGATGCTTAATTTATTCCTCAGGAACTTTGCAGTGTAGGATTTATCGCATTTAATTAACTCTTCAGGAATTCCTTCAAAAACCACATAACCTCCCTGGTCTCCGCCTTCAGGTCCCAGATCGATTATCCAATCGGCACATTTAATGATTTCCTGGTTATGCTCAATAATTACTATAGAATGTCCTTTTTCAATAAGGGCATTAAATGAATCAAGCAATTTTCTGATATCATGGAAATGCAGACCGGTTGTAGGTTCATCAAAAATAAAAAGGGTAGGGGCACTTTTTTCAAGTGCCAGGAATGAGGCTAGTTTCACCCGCTGACTTTCACCGCCGCTCAAGGTACTCGATGATTGTCCTAGCTTTACATAACCCAGGCCTACATCTGCAAGCGGCATAAGTTTTTCAACAATTTTTTTCTCCGTACCTGTTTTCTTGACGGAGAAAAATTCAATGGCTTCGTTCACAGTCATTTCCAGCACATCGTAAATGTTCTTTTCATGGTAGCGTACCTCCAGGATTTCATCTTTAAACCTGTGACCTTTACAGTATTCGCATGTTAACACCACATCGGCCATGAACTGCATCTCAACTTTAATGACTCCTTCGCCCTGGCACTCTTCGCAGCGTCCTCCATCAACATTGAATGAAAAATGTGCCGGTTTAAATTGATTAGTGATGGCATATGGCTGACCTGCAAATAGCTTTCGGATTTCATCGTATGCTTTCATATAAGTTACGGGATTTGATCGTGTCGATTTCCCGATAGGATTCTGGTCAACAAACTCTACAGCACTTACTGAATTGACAGCACCCTGGATTCTACTGTACTTACCGCTTTTTTCACCATAGCCATCAATAGTTTTACTCAGTGCAGGATAAAGTATGTTGCGTATCAGTGACGACTTTCCCGAGCCGCTCACTCCCGTTACTACTGTAATAATATTCAGCGGAATTTTAACATTGATATTCTTCAGGTTATTCTCATATGCTCCGATAATCTCAATAGAGTTATTCCAGGTTCTGCGTTTTTCCGGAATAGCAATTTTTTCTTTACCAGTAAGGTACCTCGCTGTAAGTCCGTCATTTTCTTTAACCAGCTTAGTATAGGGACCGGCAAAAATGATCTCACCTCCTGATCGACCTGCGTTGGGCCCGATGTCAATTATTTCATTGCATTCCCTGATAATTTCTTCATCATGCTCAACAACCAGGATCGTGTTACCGATATCACGTAAGCTTTTTAATACTTTGATTAACCGGTGCGTATCTCGCGGATGAAGTCCAATGCTTGGTTCATCAAGTACATATAACGATCCTACAAGTGTGCTCCCCAGCGTCGTAGAAAGATTAATGCGTTGCGACTCTCCACCAGACAGGGTCGAGGATAGACGATTCAGTGTCAGATATCCTAAGCCCACATCGCACAGGTAATCCAGCCTGTTATTTATTTCAAGCAATATTCTTTCGGCAATTTTTGTATCATGTTCCGATAACTTAAGTCCAGCAAATAGTGCCTTTAATCTTTCTGCCGGCATATCAACAAGATCCTGTATGCTATATCCTGCCACTTTCACAAATCCTGATTCTTTTTTTAATCTTTTGCCCTGGCATTCGGGACAGGTTGTCTTGCCTCTATACCTTGCCAGCATGACCCTGTATTGGATTTTGTACTTATTACTTTCCAGGTATTCAAAGAATTTATTCAACCCTGAAAAATACCTGTTGCCTGTCCAAACCATGCTCTTTTGTTCATCGGAAAGTTGATTGAAAGGTTTGTGTATAGGGAAACCGAATTTGTCGGCATGGTAAATAAGTTCATTCTTCCATTCCTGCATCTTATCACCCTTCCAGCAAACAATGGCATCTTCATATATGGAGAGATTCTTGTCTGGAATAACCAAATCTTCATCAATTCCTATTATTTTCCCATACCCCTCACAAAGCGGGCATGCACCTATCGGATTATTAAAGCTGAACATATGATCGGAGGGTTCCTCGAAAAGGATGCCATCTGCTTCAAATCGGTTCGAAAATTCTCTTGTAACTGAGGCCTCGGCCGGTAAGGTTTGCACAGCACAGAAATCGTCGCCCAGTTTGTATGCATCTTGCACCGAATCGGCATATCTGCTGATAGAGTCGTCATCATTTTTGACTACAATGCGATCGATGACGAGTTGAATATTCCTCGCTTTCTTAATTATATCGGCATTCAGGTCATCCAACCGGTATATTGCATTATCTGCTTCAATTCGGGTAATTCCTAAATGATTTAAATCGCTGACAAGCTGATTAAAAGAAATCTTTTTGAAAGTTTTGAAAGGCGCCAGTATCATCGCCTTTGTGTTCTCTCCGAGAGAAAGAATATAGTTGACAACATCTGTAACCGATTCCTTTTTCACTTGTTTTCCGCTTACCGGAGAATAAGTTTTACCTATTCTGGCATACAGCAGCTTCAGATAATCGTAAATTTCAGTAGATGTACCAACAGTTGACCGGGGGTTTCGCGTATTGACCTTTTGTTCAATAGCTATTGCAGGAGGCAGTCCGCTTATAAAATCGACCTCTGGTTTGTTCATCCTGCCTAAGAACTGCCTGGCATAGGACGACAAGCTTTCAACATATCGTCGTTGGCCTTCTGCATAAATTGTATCAAAGGCAAAAGAAGACTTGCCTGAACCGGAAAGTCCGGTTATTACAACAAAAGTATTCCGGGGAATTTCGACATTGATATTCTTCAAATTATGAACTCTGGCACCTTTTACTACAATACTATTGGATGTCGATTTATCGGCAGGCATAAAAAAATGAGCTATATCATCAAAAAACTACGCAAAGGTATTTGAATAAAAGAAAAAAAATTATTTACTTGCATTATATTTGTTTAACTAGCCAATTGGAGGATTGCCTATAGAAAAACGTCTACTTTCCTTTGTTTAACATAATAAAAAGGAGGTAGTTGTGAAAACTCTCAGTCACCTCAGTGATTACGAGCTCGTACAGAATTTCATAAAAGGAAATCAGACAAGCTTAGAAGTATTAATTGATAGGCACCGAAAAAAAATCTATACTTATATTATTCTGGTAGTAAAAGATAAATATCTTGCAGAAGATATTTTTCAGGATACCTTCATTAAAGTCATCAAATCACTTAACGAAGGCAGATACCGGGAAGATGGTAAGTTTCTTTCGTGGGTAATCCGGATCGCTCATAATCTCATGATCGATCATTTCCGTAAAGAAAAGCAGCTGAATACAATCTCTAACGATAGTTATGAGACAGATATCTTTAATTCAAAGAAGTTTGCCGAACGAACTATTGAGGAAGAGTTGGTTCATACCCAAATTACTAAAGATATCAGGAGATTAATTCAGGAGCTTCCGGATGATCAGCGCGAGGTTGTTATCCTGCGCCATTATTGTGGATTGAGCTTTAAAGAAATTGCCGAGCAGACCAATGTAAGTATAAATACGGCGTTGGGCAGGATGCGGTATGCATTGATCAATCTGCGAAAAATGATTAGTGAATATAACCTGAGCCTTTCGTTGAAGTAAAGGCAACAATTATAAAATAACAGGCAAA
Organism: uncultured Bacteroidales bacterium; assembly: GCA_964634105.1. Lineage (GTDB taxonomy): Bacteria > Bacteroidota > Bacteroidia > Bacteroidales > UBA10428 > UBA10428. Next base: position 4,645 of record CAZWIU010000182.1, read on the forward strand.
TTTTTTGATAATTAGCAAAATATTTTGTACAATACTTCGTTTTGTACAAGGTAAATGTTAAATTATTTTGCCTATGACAAAAACCTCTACTATTCATTTTACTATAAATAACCTGGCATCTCAGGCAAAAGCTGATATTCAAAATCCGGATTCAGCTTTCAACCTGGAAGAAGAATATAAAGATGTTCTGAAAACACTCGATGAACTGGACCTTGATGTTCGTCAGGAAGTTATAGATCGGATTCTTACTCTTGCTTCTCAAATGAAGTGACCCGGGTTAATAGTAAAAAAAGTTAAAGGGATATATTTGACAAAAGTATATCCCTTTTTAATGTGCGCTATGCATGCCATTGTTCTATAGGGTGCAAGACCCGAACGAGCC
>CAZWIU010000183.1:0-4893 GCA_964634105.1 uncultured Bacteroidales bacterium
CTCCGGCGTGATCCTTTCCATCTCCGGCGTGATCCTTTCCATCTCCGGCGCGGTTCTTACCATCTCTTTTTTTTCAGTCATTACTTTTCTCAATATCCGGATAATGGTTGTAACGTATAGGGGTATTTTCCGATGAATTGTGTTTCCCCGGGGTATCGAATCAGCCAATAATTTTACTTGTGTTCTTTGCGCCGCTTCGCGTGAGACTCTTTCTCTTTTTCTTTCTCTTTCTCTTTCTCTTTCTCTTTAGGCTGGGGGCCTGACTTAATACGCTGTATTCATCTGTGACAATCTGTGTTTACATCAGCGTTTTCTGTGAGAAATAAAAAAAAATGCATGCAGACCTGCCGGCAGGCAAGGTGCACACAGATTTTTCCGCAGATGAATGCAGACGAGCATCGAGTGGATTACTCTGTTTTCGCTCTATGCTCTCTGCGGTTAAAAAAATAAACCACGGAGTCTCACAGAGTTTTTACGGAGTTACACGGAGGCATTTAGCTAAAGGCCAACAGCCAACAGCCAACAGCCAATAGCCAACAGCCAACAGCCAATAGCCATTACACTATATGCCATAATTTTGCTCAACTTCTCAACTCCTCTCCCGAATCCTCGGGATCCTCAACTCCTCAACTCTTCGACTAATCAGTTCCTCAATTTATCAATTCCTCCTGCCTTCGCACTAAATGCTCCGGCAAGCAGCCAATTACATGGCCAGATTGCCACGTCTCCCGCCAAGGCGGGATCCTCGCAATGACGCAGGGTGCACCCCGTCCGCCATAGTCCACATATCCTTTACAACAAATCAGCTAGCAATCTCATTTGTATTCTTTGCGCCGCTTCGCGGAATTCTTTGCGGACTTCGCGTGAAATTTATTTTTCTCGCAAACCTGCCTGCCGATAGACAGGCCCGCCGCCAGGAGGGCAGGCAAGGTGTACACAGATTTTTCCGCAGATGAATGCAGACGAGCATCGAGTGGATTACTCTGTTTTCGCTCTATGCTCTCTGCGGTTAAAAAAATAAACCACGGAGTCTCACAGAGTTTTTACGGAGTTACACGGAGGCATTTATCTAAAGGCCAACAGCCAACACCCAACATCCAATAGCCAATAGCTAATAGCCAATAGCCAATAGCTAACCACCATAACAACTCAACTAATTAAAATGAAATACGAACGCTAATACCTGTTCAGCCACCTGTAACGGCGGGCGCTGTCGCCAAACTTAACGCCTACCATTAACTCGTGCGAGCCGATGGTCTTGGAACTTATACTGTTAAAGGAATAGTCGTAGGCATAGCCAAAATAGAACTTATCGACCCTTGCACCGACCATAAAGATCAGGGCCGATCCCCTGCCTCCGGTCGACTCTCGTGTGATCCGGGCGCTGCTTCCCGATCGGTAAGAAATACCAGCCCAGTAGTCCTCTTTATAGTAGAGCTTGACATTAGCGTCGATCTGTGCAATGCCAACTTCAGTGATTTTCAGGAGGGATGAAGGCTCAATAAAAAGAAAATCGATAAGATCGAAACGATAGCCTGCCATGCCGATATATGTACGTTCAAGCTTGTATCCTGCACCTTCCCTGTTATTCAGGCGGAAGAAACTTTCGAACAGGTTGTGTGCTGAAAAGCCGGCGTAAATATTACGGTCGGTGTAATAGATTCCGGCATTTGCATCGGTAATATAGGCTGTCGGATCCAGTTCGCGGTATATAATATCTGTCTCGTCTTCGGGATTTAACTTCGATTTATCAATTTTATACTGGAATGTTTTTAATGAAGCACCAAATGACAGCTGTGACCGGTTCAGTGTAAGATGATAGGTATAGGTCCCCTGCAGCCCTGTTTTACTTATAGCTCCGCTCTGATCGTAATAAAAATACCCTCCAAAACCAACCCTGCCGCTTCTCGACATCACACGTTTACGTTTACGGATAGATTTTGATCGCGAAATAAAGCTGTTCTTCAGCAGTCTTGTTTGTCCTGATAACGCGTAAGTACTGGGAGCATCTGTCAGCCCTATCCATTGTTCCCTTACGGTCAGGTTCACTGCTGTATATCCCTCATGGCCGGCAACTGCCGGATTAAGAAGGAAGGAGTTAAACATATACTGATCGTAAACAGGATCCTGCTGAGCACTGACAATGCCCGTAAGGATGAAACTGAGAAGGATTATATTTCGTACGAAGGAAAATTTCATTCCTGTTTGATAATGCTAATTATTATCTGCATTGTTTGGCGGTGGCAAAGATATTGATTTTAGTCAATTACCCACGATTTATTACCTGATTAAATTAATTGTTCCGACAATAGGCGGGGCATTTAACACATTCAGATTTAATACGAAGTAATAAGAATCCATCGGGAGTAATTTTCCTTTGGATGTACCATCCCATGGCTCTTCGTATACGTTGCCTGTTCTGTAAACCAGCCGTCCCCATCTGTCAAAAATCTCAAGCACAGCCTGATCGAAGAAATCCATATAGGGTATATTCCAAACATCATTCTGCCCATTACCGTCGGGCGTAATCATGTTAGGCATATCCCTGAATAATTCTTCCAGATTGCAAGGGAACATGATCATTGTGTCAGAAGCTGCACAGTTGTTAAAGTCTGTAACAGTTAACCTGATAGTATCCGGAATAAAAGAGGCGGCATACGCATAGTATAAACTGGAACTGGATTCATTTCCGCTTGATGAAGTCCAGTTATAAATTGCAAAATCGCCGGAAGGATTAAGAATCAAGGGATTTGTCTGATCACAATAAATGGTATCTCTGCCCAGGTGCAATTCAGGCAAAGGATTAACAAGAAGTGAAATGGTGTCATACCGGAAACAATTATTTCCATCGGTTACTCTTACCCAGATCTGCTCAGTGGAGGAGGCCAGGTATTCCTGATTAGTGCTTCCATTGCTCCAGAGAAAATGGTAAGGTTGATCGTGATAATTCCCGGCATCAAGCACTAATGTGTCGCCAAAGCAGATTTCCGGGAAATCATCTCCTAAATTCACTTCCGGTGCAATAATCTCTACAACAGCTCTGGAAGGTTCATTGCTACAACCTGAACGTGTAACTTCAAGCACTTCCAGATCGACATCGCCGGTTGGGTAGCCCCATTGAATTGTGACAGTATCAGTTCCGTCGCCTTCAAGAATCTGACCGTAACTGTGATCGAAAAACCACCAGAACTCAGAATCATCATATCCGGTAACTCCATACTGCTGAACACTCTCAGCACAGGCAGGTTCAAGACGAACCTGCCCGTGAACAGAAAGTGTAAATATCAGTGTGAAAGATAATATTAATATATTGCTCTTTGTAGTCAATGGAACCAATGCTTGTTTAAAAATATCTATTATACAAACAACTTAATACGTTTGTTAATAAATTCTTAGTAAGCAAAATCGTTAGGTATATGATAGATCGGTCCGGTTACAGGTGCCGGGTTGATTATAATCACGATCTGGGCATCTCCGGTGAATGGATATGTATTTGGAGTTGCATGATTCGGATAATCAGATTTCTGCGATATTGCCGAAATAATACCCTGAGGTTCTGCACCAGGAGCATCAGTTGCTTTTACCAAGGTATAGGTATACCGGGTACGTAAGTTGTTTTCAACAACCAAAGGTGATGTATTGAACTGATAGCCATAAGGTGATGCTGCATTAAGCAATCCGTTTCCTGAATTGAGTTTTGCAGTTGTCGGAAAATCAACAAAAGCATTATTTGTACTTACAGTACCAAGAACAGCATCAGACGGGTCGATGTTTTCAACCAACTCAGTTATAGCAAATGCATAACCTGCCAATGCCTGTGGAATAGCTTCAGTAAAGGTAAGATCAATAGCCATTGCTGCCTGATCACCGCATGCCTGTGCCGGATCAGCTGTAGTTAACGCAGCGGTCGGGGCAGCTATTACGGTTAAATCCTGGCTTTCAGGAGATCCGTCAAGACATCCGCCAACTGTGTTTGATTCCGCAACTGTAATGGTATACGAACCGACAGCAACGTTTGTGAATTCGACATAGTTCTGTGCAACAGCAGAGCCCGATACTACGGGGGCACTGGCTGTTAAACCACCCGGGAATGTCCATGTCCATCGGGCATTCGCATTGATATTACCATTGGTGGCAGGATTGTATGTCGGACTGTATACCGCATCCGGCTCAACATAAAACCTTACAGTCGTTCCTGCAGTCTGGTACGAAGTTTCAGCAAGATCCTCATAATCAGTTAAGATCTGCGCAAAAGTTCCATTAGCTAAAAGCAGCATGGCTGCAATTGCTAACATTGTTCTAAATTCAAATACTCTCTTCATAATTCCCTGTTTTAGTATATTAAACATTAAAATGAATATTTATTTTTTCTATTTATACCGTATAAATCACCTACTTTGTTACACTTACATTAAGTTAAGAATTATTTATTTTATATATATACATTTTTGTTAGACTAACCTGTACTATTTTATGATTGTTGTAATTCATTGCTTTGTATTACTATTCCTTTGTTACATGATAAAAATCATAGTTGATATATACTATTCATCATTATGGTATAAATGTATTTCTGATATGATATTCAGGGCCTGTTACAGGAACCCGATGTATTGTAATACTTACGTTGTCGGACGATTGGCATGATGCCGCAGTTGTTTCTTCAACCTCTACGGTTCCTGGCGCACTTTGAACTGCTCCGATGGGGTTCCAGATAACGGTAATCTGATTGGTTCCCTGCCCGGAGTCAATTACGCCTCCGGTAACAGTCCAGACGAAACTGTTTCCTGTTGCCGCTGTTGTATAGATCTCTGAATCGGATTCACATGCATCTGTTGGTCCTGTTATTGCAGGAGCAGGCGAATAATTTACCGTGATGGTAAAGCTTTCCTC
>CAZWIU010000184.1:0-4793 GCA_964634105.1 uncultured Bacteroidales bacterium
TCTTGTTTTTTCTTCAAATTTACAGAATTTGGTACATTAGCGGATATACATATAATAAATTTTACAGAGGTAGGAAAGCAAAGGCTGGAGGTACAGGTCTGGGATTATCGATTGTAAAAGGCTTTGTTGAAGCTCACAAAGGAAGTGTTACGGCTGAAAATCGACAGAACGGAGGTGCATTATTTACCATAAAACTACCAGTGGAGATTTCTGATATTAACTCAATAAAAAGTTGATAACATGACACCGTCATCCTGCATCTTAATAATTGATGATGAAGTTCAGATTCGCCGGCTCCTTGAAATTACACTTACAGCAAATGAATATAAAGTAATTGAAGCTTTAACCGGTAAAGAGGGATTAATGATGGCTGCATCACATCAGCCTGTGTTAATTATATTAGATTTGGGTTTACCTGATATCGACGGAATTGATATTATCAAGAAACTCCGCGAATGGTATCAAAAACCAATTATTGTTCTTTCTGTGCGAAATTCAGAAGAAGATATTATTAGAGCACTCGACAATGGGGCGAATGATTATCTAACAAAACCATTCCGAACCGGTGAATTACTGGCACGTATGAGGGTGGCAATACGTCAAAACCAGGAGTCGAAAGATAATCCATTATTAACTTTCGGATCGTTGATTATTGATTTAGGGAGTCATATTGTTAGGAAAAATGGAGAAATTGTAAAGCTTACTTCAACTGAATATTCCTTACTGGCTCTTTTAGCAAAGAATGAAGGTCGTGTACTGACTCATCAATATATCCTAAAAGAAGTATGGGGTATAGGTTATGTAGAACAAACCCAATATTTAAGGGTATTTATGGCTCAGCTACGTAAAAAAATTGAAGATGACCCAACAAAACCTTTCTTATTAAATACTGAATCGGGTATCGGTTATAGGTTTGGTGGTTAGTTATATCCATATTATTATCCATTGTTTTTCGTTTTATTTATATCATGTTGAAAATTCAGGTGCCAACATATTATGAGGATGGACCATATTCTTCGTGAAAAGAATAATAGCTAATATTTCCAAATCAGAATAAAATAACTAACTTAATGGCAGTGCAAAATGCTATTCGCCCCGTATCAAAAGACTAAGTTAATTGATGGATAAGGATCTGCTTTTCATTCAAACAATACTCTCGGATGAGATGATTTCACAAGGATTTCCGTTAGTGTACAAGGGCCCCCTCGATCACGAAACAATGAAATTCTTCACACGAATGGCAGAGGAGAAGATATCCAACAGATGCAATGACGCTTCTGTTAAAAGAAAGCTTTTCCATGTAATGGTCGAGATGATCCAGAATATAACCCGGCATTCCGCCAACTCCGATGCAGTAGGTAGCGGGAATGGAATTTTTGTCGTGGGTGAACGTAAGGAATACTACTACGTGATTACCGGAAATATTGTCCGATCGTCTATTGTACGCGACCTTGAAGATACAATCGAACACCTCAATGAACTTGACAAGGCGGCTTTAAACGACCTGCATAAACACCAGATGCAGACCGGCGAATTAAGCGAAAAGGGAGGTGCCGGCTTAGGGTTGATCGACATCATCAGGAAAACAGGTGAAAAGTATAATTACCAGTTTCTCCGACTGGATCAGAATTTTCATTTTTTTGTCCTCAAAACTACAGTACATTTTAGCACCGCCGATTAGTCCATCGCAAATCAACGACACATCTCACTAAATTTATTGGGAGAAATATAAATTTAATTGTTATTTTTGTAACACAAAATCTGAGAAGACGGTGATACTGCCTTCGAAGAATCCTGAATAGTCTGACCCAAAAGAAAAGTCTGATGGAGAAGAGAATTGGAGCCGCCATTGTATTGATAGAAAACAAAAATGCAGTCGATGAGTTAAATGCTATATTATCGATGCATTCTTCAATTATTCTTGGCAGACAAGGTATACCGCTACGCGACAAAGGAATCAGCGTGATTAACCTTGTTCTTGAAGCCACCCCTGAAGAAATCAGTTCGCTGACAGGAAAGATCGGGCGCCTGGAGGGAGTTCAGGTGAAATCGATGCTCACAAAGTATCAATAGGAAAGCAAGTTAAATTAATTGAGGAGATGTATGATCTTTAAACCTGAACACTACCGGATAGCCGATAAGCCTGGTGAGCCTTTCATCGATGCAGATGAAATTCGTGAAATCCTGCAAAATGCTAGACCAGATACAATAAAGATCCGTGAAATCATCAGTAAATCATTAAGCAAACACAGACTTTCACTCGAGGAAACCGCCTGCCTGCTTAATGCAAATAACCCGGAACAGATTGAAGAAATCAAAGCAGGTGCTCGGAGATTAAAGGAAGAAGTGTATGGAAACAGGATCGTCCTTTTTGCTCCGCTGTATGTTGGCAGTTACTGTACCAACGATTGTCAATACTGTGGTTTCAGAATTTCTAACAAACAGGCCGATCGTACAACCCTGACCAAACAGAAGCTGATTGACGAAGTGAAAGCATTAGAAGATAACGGGCAGAAAAGACTTATTTTGGTATTCGGAGAACATCCGACTTATGATGCAAAGTTTATAGCAGATACTGCACGGACCGTTTATTCGGTAAAAAAAGACAAGGGTGAAATCAGGAGAGTTAATATCAATGCAGCTCCCTTAACTGTAGAAGGTTTTCGAATTGTTGCAGAAGCTGGAATAGGCACCTATCAGATCTTCCAGGAAACATACGATCCTGTAAGCTATGCCAGATATCATCCGCGTGGTTTAAAGTCAAATTATGCCAACCGGTTAACAGCCCTCGACCGTGCACAGGAAGCCGGGCTGGATGATGTTGGTATCGGGGCCCTGTTTGGATTATACGACTGGCGATTTGAAGTGATGGGACTCGTTCGTCATACAAATCACCTTGAAGCATGTTTTAATGTTGGCCCGCATACTATTTCATTTCCTCGTATTCAGGATGCATCTGAAATTAATTTTGATACCCGTTACTTTGTTAAAGATCATGATTTTGCCAGGCTGATCGCTATACTTCGGCTGGCGGTACCTTATACAGGTCTTATACTCACTGCACGAGAAAATGCTGCATTACGAAAAGAGGTAATGCGGTTTGGGGTATCGCAGATCGATGGAGGAACAAAAATTGAACTGGGTGCCTATACCGAAAAAAAAGACAATTATCAGAGCCTGCATAAAGAACAATTCCGGATTAACGATGACCGCTCATTGGGAGAGGTGATTGAGGAGTTACTTGATGAAGATTACCTGCCCTCATTCTGCACTGCTTGTTACAGGCTGGGAAGAACAGGAGAACATTTCATGGAATTTTCCGTTCCCGGTTTTATTAAGCGATTCTGCAGTCCGAACGCTATGCTAACACTGGCAGAATACCTTGAAGATTATGCAAAACCCAATATAGCGGAGAAGGGCTGGAAAATTATCGATAAAAATCTCAGCATGCTCAACGGAAGCACCAATGTCCCGGAAATCAGGAAAAGACTCGATAGAATAAAAAAAGGGGAAAGGGACCTGTATTTTTAGCCGCTTCATGAAAAAAGTTCATGACTTGATCTCTCAACAGCATTTTACCGCGACCGACCTCGAGGAAATGCTTCAGTATACCGAAGAATCGGAGAAAATATTATTTGCCAAAGCCTCTGAAATTAAGGAAGCTGCCGTAGGAAATAAAGTCTATTTCAGAGGATTGATTGAATTCTCAAATTACTGCAGGAAAGATTGTTTCTATTGTGGCATCCGAAAAAGTAACCATAACATCAACCGGTATGATCTTACAGATGATGAGATTATAGATGCTGCCAGGTTTGCTTATGAACAGAAGTATGCTTCTATTGTCCTGCAATCGGGTGAACTAATGTCAGAGAAATTTACCGGCCGTATTGAACAATTACTGAAGAAAATCCATCAATCGACAAATGGAAGTCTGCATATAACATTATCCCTTGGTGAACAAAAAGAAGAAACATATCACCGCTGGTTTGAAAGCGGGGCGCACCGTTATCTGCTGCGCATAGAAACAACGAACCGTGATCTGTATAAGCGTATTCATCCGAACAACAGCCGTCATTCCTTTGAGAATCGTCTAAACTCCCTTGAATTTTTAAAAAAAACAGGGTATCAGACCGGAACTGGAGTGATGATAGGACTTCCGTTCCAGACATACAGCGACCTGGCAAACGACCTGCTTTTCATGCGTGATTTCGGAATCGATATGGTTGGCATGGGGCCCTATATTGAGCATTCCAATACACCCCTGATCGAATTCCGGAGTAGGTTGCTCCCACTTGAGGAACGTTTTAAATTATCGTTGCGTATGATCGCAGCCTTACGTATCCTGATGCCCGATATCAATATTGCTGCAGCAACCGCTCTACAGGCAATAGACAAGATGGGAAGGGAAAAAGGAATTAAAGCCGGGGCTAATGTAATAATGCCCAATATTACCCCCGGCAAGTATCGCGACAGTTATAAACTATATGAAAATAAACCCTGTACCGACGAAAATGCTGATGACTGCACAACCTGCCTGGTAGGCCGAATTGGGTTAACAGGAAATACTATTGGCTTCGGTGAATGGGGCGATTCCAAACACTATACACTATTCAGGAAAGCCTAACTTCATTTGAATAATATATTTAATCACTATTGTACGGTTAAATTCAATGTTTTTTATATTTCGTACCTACGGCACTTTTATTCTTATTATAATTGCCTCTTCTACAAATATTTCGTACCTACGGTACTTTCCTTTAGCCTGGTCAGAGGCTAATTATCTGCAGAAAAAG
>CAZWIU010000185.1:0-4457 GCA_964634105.1 uncultured Bacteroidales bacterium
ATTGGATGATTGGATGATTGGAATATTGGATGATTGGAAGATTGGAACAGTGGAATATTGGAATACCGGAAGATGGTTTGCCTGCCATAGATTTAGTAAGGGCAGAGAATGTCAGGAATTTCTTCAGCTTATCTGGACATCAACTTTTATGTAATGGATGCCAATTATTCAGATACTTCCATCCGAGGTTGAATTTCATCGATATTTGACAAAACAAAGAGCCGGGAACGGTATGAATTAAATAGAAGTGTACATTTGCAGGATTAATGGCTGAAATCCAATTTACATTTATATGATTTCATTTCAGAATGTGAAGTTGTATTATGGCGAACGACGATTGTTCGACGATATCTCTTTTCAGGTTAACCCGAAGGATCGAATTGGTCTTGTAGGAAAGAATGGTGCGGGGAAAACAACTATTCTGCGATCGATTATGGGATTAGCTGCTATCGACTCAGGCACTATTGTATTGCCACGCGACACGTCTGTTGGGTATCTCCCCCAGGAACTGATTTGTAAAGACAGCCAGAGTGTTCTTGCAGAAGCCATGAGTGCTTTTAGCGACCTGCACCGTCTTGAACATGAAATCGAACATCTTAATAAACAGCTTGCTGAACGTACCGATTACGAATCGGTAGATTATATGGATATTGCTGAAATGGTAGCTGAAAAAAGCGAAAGACTCCATATGCTGGATATGGGCACAGCTGAGGCAAATGCCATTAAAACCCTCCTTGGACTTGGTTTTCTGGAAAGCGATTTACAAAGACAAACCCGCGAATTCAGCGGTGGCTAGCGAATGCGTATAGAACTTGCCAAGATCCTTCTTCAATCGCCCGACATTTTTCTGCTCGATGAACCTACTAACCATCTTGATATTGAATCGATCCAATGGCTGGAAAATTTCCTTGAACAGTATCATGGTGCGGTTATCCTGATATCACACGACAGAGCTTTCCTTGATAATGTAACAACCCGTACAATCGAAATTTCACTCGGAAAAGTCTACGATTATAAAGTTTCGTATTCAAAATATGTCGAACTACGTAAGGAACGGCGTGAACAACAGTTGGCCGCATACCGTAACCAACAGAAGCAGATTGAAGACACCCGTGAGTTTATTGAACGATTCAGGTACAAAGCAACGAAGGCCGTTCAGGTACAATCAAGGATTAAACAACTCGATAAAATGGACATCATCGAGGTGGAAGAAGAAGACCTGGCTTCACTGCATATCAATTTTCCGCCTGCACCCCGTTCGGGCACGCTGGTTATCGAAATGAAGGGTGTTTCCAAACAGTATGGTGAATTGGTGGTACTCGATTCTATTGAACTTGTGGTAGAACGTGGCGAAAAAATTGCGTTTATCGGCCGCAACGGCGAAGGCAAAACCACCCTTTCACGAATCATTGTCGGTGATCTTGATTTCGACGGTGAATATAAGCTGGGGCATAATGTAAAAACAGGGTACTTTGCACAAAACCAGGATGAACTGCTTAACCCTGAACTTACCGTTCTTCAGACCATCGATCGCGTTGCAGTCGGCGAAATCCGGACTAAGATCCGCGACATACTGGGGGCCTTTCTTTTCAGCGGCGAGGATGTAGACAAAAAGGTCAAGGTTCTTTCCGGCGGTGAAAAATCGCGTCTGGCAATGGCCCGGTTGCTTCTTGAACCCTATAACCTGCTTGTCCTGGACGAGCCTACAAACCATCTCGATATGCGATCGAAAGATATCCTAAAGCAGGCATTGAAGAAGTACGATGGAACGCTTATACTGGTATCGCACGACAGGGAATTTCTGGATGGACTGACAGATAAAATATTCGAATTCAGGAACAAAAAAATAAAAGAGTTCCGGGGCGGGATATACGACTTCCTCCGCAGGCGAAAGCTGGGATCGTTACAGGAGTTGAACAGTAAAGTGAATACACCGGCAACCCCAGTGCAGAAAGAATTACGATCGGATCAAAAGCAGATCTACCAGGAGCGTCGTGAATTGGATAAAGAGATCAGGAAAATAAATACGCTCGTTGAGAAGAATGAAAAAGAAATAGCACAGGCTGAAAAAAGTATTGCCGACATGGACATTGAACTGTCATCAGGGAAAGTCATGGACAGTAACTTTTATGCATTCTACCATGGCACGAAAGAAAGAGTTGACCAACTTATGCAGGAATGGGAAAAACTGCAAACAACGCTCGAACAACTGAAAGAAAAAAGAAATTCAGTAATTTAGACAGCACAATTTGATAGTATCGCATGACGGGTAAGTTCAGAAAGTCAGTTAAAAGAATTGGCTTGTTTACATTGGGAATTGCTGGGATCATTCTGCTTATTGCAGCCTGTTCCACGCTCTATAATACTACAGGTCCCCGATGGAACCTGGCAGCAATTTACAATCCGCTGAGTTCACATTTTCATCCTGCATACAGGGTATATCACGACTCTGATGACAAATCGTTATTGCTGATCAAGCTATTTCCCAGCGAGTTACTGTTTAACCAGGCCAATGCGAGTGGTGAACTACGAAGTGAGGTGTCCATTCAGGTTCAGAATTATGAGATCACTGATTCAAAGCCCGTACTGGTTGATAGCATAACCTATAGTTATATACTGAAAAAAGAGAATGTCGGCCGTCGGTTCTTATCACAGATTCCTTTTAAAGCCGAAACGGGTAAACGCTATCAATTACGAATTGTTGCCCGTGATATACTCCGCAAAGATTTTAACCTGCGCTTTATCGACATCGATAAAACGACTGAATTTTCTTCCCAGAATTTCAATGTTCTGAATGCACAAGGTATACCCTATTTCAGTAATGTTATCGAACCCGATGCGGCATACAGAATTGAACACAGAAACAAATCGTTCAACAAACTATACATATTCTACTATATCAATCAAACACCTTTACCCAGCCCTACTTTTGCTGGCAATACAGAGGAAGTGGTGTACCAGAAACCCGATACAGTTTACTGCCTCGACTATACCCCTGAATTATTGCTTTCATTTAAAGATGAAGGATTGTATCAGTTTAAATTTGATACCATTTACCAGGAAGGCCTGGCAATAATGAATTTTGGGCCTAATTTTCCAAAGGTCACAACTCCCCCTGAGTTAATCGATCCACTTGCCTATCTGACAACCTCTCCGGATTATAAAAAGTTGCAGGCCGAAGAGAATAAGAAACTTGCCATCGACAATTTCTGGCTTGGTTTGGCCGGATCGACAGGCAAAGCCAGAGAACTGATAAGAATATATTATAACCGGGTATATTTCGCAAACTACTATTTTTCTACCAACAAACCGGGATGGAAAACAGATCGCGGAATGATCTATATTGTATACGGTCCTCCTCAGAACCTGCAGAAAACTCCTAATAGCGAAACCTGGATTTACTATATGAAAGGAGCAAGCAGTGCTATCAATTTTACCTTTAATTATAAAACGTCCATATTTTCAACAGATAATTTTATTTTAAGCCGGTCCGAAAGTCAGGAATGGCACTGGAGGGAAGCAGTTGATTCGTGGAGGAGAGGTGAAATTTTTTTACAGGACTAAATCACATCAATTGAGAGAAAGAACCACACAATCCGTTTTTGGAATTCGCCCTGTTGCCGAAGCTATTAATGCCGGCAGGGAGATAAATAAAGTGCTTATCCGGAAAGGCCTTCACAACGATCAGTTCAATGAGCTGTTCCAGAAGATAAGAGAGTCCGGCATTCCATACCAGTTTGTTCCGGTCGAAAAACTGAACAGCATTACAAATGGCAATCATCAGGGTGTTATAGCAATCCTGTCACTGATTGAATACAAAAACCTTGAAGAAATTGTTCAACGTACTTTTGAAGAAGGAAGGGATCCTTTCCTGATCGTCCTCGACAGGATTACCGATGTGCGGAATTTCGGAGCTATTGCACGTTCGGCAGAATGCGCCGGAGTTGATGCTATTGTTGTTCCTGAAAAAAGTTCTGCGACAATAACACCCGATGCTATAAAAACCTCAGCAGGGGCTTTAAATAAAGTACCTGTTTGCCGAAGGAAAGATCTCCTGACAACATTACAATACCTGAAGCAATCGGGAATAATACTTGCTGCGGCTACTGAAAAAACAAGCAATTTGTATTACACCACCGATTTACGAGGACCAATTGCCATCCTGATGGGTTCGGAAGAGAGCGGTATCAGCAGGCAGTTACTCGATATTGTCGATATCCAGGTGAAAATACCTCTTGCAGGCTCAATAGAATCTCTTAATGTCAGTGTCGCATGCGGAATAATAGCCTTCGAAATAGTAAGGCAACGCAATACGCGCACATGACCGGCCTGTATTCCTTATTTTTCCTATATTAACTTGAACTCAATATAAGAACCTGATAATTTATTGAATTATAGCACTTTATTGAATATTCATAATGGAATGATGGAATGATGGAATGATGGAATAATGGAAT
>CAZWIU010000186.1:0-4363 GCA_964634105.1 uncultured Bacteroidales bacterium
TTCTCTTTAAATTCATCGGTTTTGAAATTTTAAAAAATATTTTAATCGGACAGTACTGACTTTCTTATTAAACCCGAAATCTAGATTTTTATTACATACAACTGCCCTGCTTCATCACGTATCACTTTCACATCCGATCCCTTATCGATATAACCAACTTCTGCCATAGCATCGAAATATTCACCTTCAATTTTGATGCGTCCCGAAGGACGCAACACAGTGTGAGCGATACCTGTTTTCCCGATCATATCCTTCAGATGCGTATCAATACTAATATAACCCTCTGATGAATCCTGTTTTGCATCGAGAGCTATTCCTTTCAGGAATCCGGATGTTCCGATTTTTTTACTTATCCACAGGGATAATCCCAAAGCCGCAACCACGGAAAGAAAGATCCGGCCGAAAATTTTCACAACCATTGTAAGCGCCGATAAACCTTTATATTCAAACACAATATTATCAACTACACCCAGCGTAAGGCCGGTCAGCATTAATAGTATACCCGATATACCGGCTACTCCGAAACCAGGAATAACAAATATTTCGACCGCCAGAAGAATTACTCCGGCAATAAATACAAGTATTTCCCAGTTTTGTGCAAGACCCTGGATATATAACGGGGCAAAATAGAGCAACGCGGCTAACACAGCAATCCCAAGAGGAAATCCTATACCGGGAGTCTGAAGTTCGAAATAAATACCGCCAATGATCAGCAATATTAAAAGAGATTGTACAACCGGGCTGAGCAAAAAATCGATGATCCTGTCGATTGCCCTCATCTCGAACTGTTTTGTTTCATAGTCCGATAATCCCGCTTTTTGAAGCACTTCTGTCAGACTATTTGCTTTGCCCTCACAATATCCTACTTTAATTGCTTCCTCGACGGTCAATGTCAGTACCTTTCCGGAGTCAACAATACCTTCCACAACAAGACTTGGATCGACCATTGCTTCGGCAATATGCGGATCACGATGCCAGACGTAGGTTGTATCAGTCCCTTTAATAATAGTATCCTTGCCATGAGCTTCGGCAGTAGCGCGCATGGTAGAGCGCATGAACGACTGGTATTTATCGGGTACAACAGCGCCAGACTGGTCGACAACAGTTGCGGCCCCGATACTACCGCCGGTGCGCATATAAATGCTGTCGGCAGCAATTGAAATCAGTGCACCTGCTGAAATAGCCTGGTTATCGATAAAAACCATAACCGGAACAGGGCAATTAAGCAACTTGGTCCTGATTGAGTCGGCAATATTTACCATGCCTCCGTATGTATTCAGATGAATGAGAATATAATCAGCCTTAAGCATCATTGCTTCCTTCATGGCTTCCTGCGTTATCCGCCAGACCGGCTTGGCAATCTCTTTCCTTATTTCGAATATGTATACCAGCTTATTATCGGTTGATACCATAGTACCTTGAAGAGGAGGAGTTGTGTCCCTGGCAATCTCTGCCGAGGTGAGAACAATGACAGAAGCCAGACAGATCATAATTCTCCTTAGGCCATGATGCGGAATATATTTCATGCTTTTTAAATTTTCCATCCGGAACGAAATTAGCGAATGCAATGGAAAACGCAAACAAATCAATTTTGAAAAGCCAGGAAACAACAGTTAAATTCGAGTAACAATTGCTTCAGTTCCTCTACCGAAAATGGTAAGCTATAGCCAGAAACCTTGTATAAGCAGCAAAAGTTATAAAAAAGACAGCGTATGGATGGAAATGCTGGTCGCTTTCAGAATCAATAGTTGCATTTTGCCGGGGCATGCCCAAAAAAAATAAATAACACCTTACTTACAATCACAGCCAGGCTGCCAGCAGCTTCGTGAGGCTTTAAAATAGATCTGCATAGTTTTGAACAATGGTAGACTTGCTATGCAAAAGAAAACTATAATCTTTTAAGCTCAGTATCTGTCTTATTGCTTTTTGTTGAATTGATGCTAACTGCTTTTTGAGCTTTGTTTTATTGTATTTCCAGCCTGTTCATTGTTCTTCCCCTTATTGCCTTTGGGCCTTCAATAACCTCTGTCATGTCAAATTTAAAGTAAGCTACAGAGGTATTCAATGCTTCGGCCTGAGTAGCCAGTTCCTGAGCGCTGGATGCCATTTCTTCGGAAGCTGAGGCATTCTGCTGTGTTATTTCGTTTAATTGCTGCAGGGCAGAATTTATTTGCACAGAACCATTATTTTGCTCAATACTTGCAGCTGCGATCTCCTGCACCAGTTTTGTCGTTTTGTTTATTTCAGGTATCATTTCCGACATGCGGTTTCCGGCACCTTCAGACAGGTTAAGGCTATTCTTTGCCAACACAATTATTTCATCAGCTGCCACCTTGCTCCGCTCCGCAAGTTTTCTGACTTCTGCCGCTACTACAGCAAAGCCCTTTCCATGCTCTCCCGCCCTGGCTGCCTCAACTGCTGCATTAAGAGCCAATAAATTGGTCTGGAATGCAATATCAGTTATTATCGAAATTTTATTAGCGATCACTTTATTTGCCTCCATTGCCTGACTTGCCTGTTTATAAACTTCATTGATACTCTTTTGAGCGGATAATGATATTTTTTCGGTTTGTTGTGCATTGTCGGTATTCTGGCTTATGTTTGAAGCCATCTGTTCCATTGTGGAAGATACCTCTTCTGTAGAACTAGCCTGTTCACTTGCACCTTTGGATAAGAGTTCAGAAGTACTTGTTAATTGTTCACTGGCTGAGGCTATGTTAGTCGCTCCCTGTTTTATATCAGTTATAATTTTTTTCAGATTATCCACCATTTTGTTATATGCCTTCGCTAAATCACCAACTTCATCGCCTCTTAATTCAAATTCTCTTGAGACCTCCCTGGTAAGATCCCCTTCGGATAATGCAATCATGTCCTCGGGAAGCTTTTTAAATACAATCGCAATTATCTTTGTCAGGATTAAGTTCAGAATAATTAATGCAATTGATATTAAAAGAAGGATTATGAAAATAGTAGCAATTGAAACCTTTAAGCTAGAAAAACTTTCCCTCGTTGATTGAATATCAGTCTCGTTTACTTGTTGGAAAAGCTGGTCAGTCAGCGTGAAAATTTCTTTACCAAGGATATCATTTTCTTCAACATTGCTTATAAACTTACCAGCCAGATCCCGTATCTTCAGATTCGCCTCAGTAGCTTTTACAGGCAACTGCGCAAACTGTGTATTCTGAAGAAGTTTTATATCAATTGAAGCTTGTTCTATAGCTTTTTCCAAAAAAGATAGAAGCTCATCTTTATTCTTAATATCCTCCTTCAATTTTTGAAAAAGCAACCGAATAGTGTGATTATTATTGTTATTGTCATTAGCACCAGCAATCACCATTCTCTCAATTTTAGTAACAGAATGTTGGGTACTTTCATTTGCCAATCGTTGACTTATCCCATTAAGAAAAGCATTGGATTGTTCGATTGAGAATGCCGTTAGTTCCATAAGCTTTTGTTCAGCAAGGATGTTTGAATCATTATTTACTTTCACTCTCAAAATCTTATCCCAGATTTCCTTAATACTTTCATTTCTTCCATTTTTATCATCGCTTAGATACGCCTTTTTGTATGCCTTTTCGAGCGTATTAAAATCGATACGGTTTCCAAAAAAGTCTTTTGTCAGCAGCGAAAGTTCTTTTATTGAATTCACTTCCTGTGTTGTCGCTATCCTGTTTTTGGTTACCCTGGATAATTTTACATTCAGGCTGAAAACAAAGAACAGTAATAGTGTAATAAAAATAAGCTGACCAAAAATCCCAACCATTAATTTGTCTTTAACCTTAAGTGTTTTCATATTCATCACATTTTTATATTGATTATTTCAAAGTCCACGCAGCTTTCCAATGCAAGGTCTTTGGGTGTCCATATACGATTATAGAGTTGACAAACAAAAAGCAGTTACTCCATTTAAAATCTTACATTATTCTTCTCTTAGTTCTTTAATATTCCTTAAATAATACTACTGGTTTTAATGTTTAGTTTTAAGGGCAAAGAAAACCTCCTTTTATTGGCACATTACTTTCAGATGGTTATCCTTTCTATATAAATTTACAGTATTGTCTGATTAATTTCAACAATTTATATATTTATTACCTGCATTAATTTCTTTTGGCCTTGCCAGAGGCTGATTATTTTTAGAAGTAATCGCATTTCAACATTTAAGCTCTGCAGGCGATGATATAACCTTAAAGTCTTTATATTAATCGGTTATAGAACTTTGAAATAGTTGAATCGGACAGTGATGATGAATTATATAAAATGAATGTCCGTTTTGATACCTAATTACCAGGAATACACACCCCTAAATCTCATTGCTGTCAACTTAAGCAAATCAATAAAAAAAAGGCAGGTGTAAAACTTCAAT
>CAZWIU010000187.1:0-4243 GCA_964634105.1 uncultured Bacteroidales bacterium
AGATTTAGGGGTGTGTATTCCTGGTAATTAGGTATCAAAACGGACATTCATTTTTAATAATTATACCATCCGCGATGGGTTAACGGATAATATAATTCACTGCATTTACCAGGACAGTAAAGGTTGGATCTGGTTGGGTTCAACCTTTGGATTAGTAAGATTCGACGGATACAGCTTTAAGAAATTTGATATAGGCACTCCTGAGAGCAGCATCCTGAGCAAGTCGTTAGTCCGAACCATTACCGAGGATAAAAATAGAAATATCCTGATAGGTACCGAAAATCAGGGGATCTTTATATACAACCGCGATAGTTGTTTACTCAAACAAATCATAAAACGCAGCAAGTTTTCTGATCTGTGCAGCAATTCAATATGGTCGATCGTGGAAGATTCAAAAGGTTTTATATGGATTGCTACTGAGCATGGACTGAATCTGTATGATCCAGCAACAAAATCACTATCGGTGTATAATAGCACCACCCCGGGACCATTCCGCCTGAAAAATGAATTTGTCAGGACGTTACGAATTGACCATAATGGAAACCTTTGGATTGGAACCGACGAAGGAATTACTTTATTTGACTTTAAGAATAACCTCTCGCACTATTATCTCACAACAGTAAAGAAACTGAAACGAGAAAATGAAATATGGGAGATTTTTGAAGATTCGAAAAATCAACTATGGATTGGAACCTATTTGGGCGGTATGAAACGTTTAAATACGTTGACCAATGAGTTTGAAGAAATCGAACTGGAAAAAAATAACGAACGCGCAACAACGGTCAGATCAATAGTACAGGATAACGAAGGAAATTACTGGATTGCCACACGTGGTGGTCTTTACCAGATTCAGGCCAAAGATGAAAAGATCAAGCACTTTGAACATATCGATCTCGACGATAATAGCCTTGGGCATAACTCAGTAATCAAGCTGATCATTGATAAAAAGGGAGATCTCTGGGCCGGAACCCGAAATGGTATCAGCTATCTCAATTTTGGGAAACAGGCATTTGGAAACCTTCCCGGTGGAAAGAACGTTGGGTCAACGTTGAATAACAGTGAAGTCTATTTGTTATGGGAAGGTCCTGACAATAACATTTGGGTAGGAACAGAGAGCGGAGGGATTAACATCTTCAACTATAAAACCAATACTATCAACTACATTACACGGGAAGATGGGCTTGCAAATAATTGTATAAAGGCGATTTGCGATAACCGGGATGGAAATCTGCTCATTGGGACTTACCTTGGAGGACTCAATATTCTTAATGTAAAATCCGGACGAATAGATCACCTGTTGCATTCACCTATAGACACTTCTACAATCAGCAGCAACGATGTCTGGGCTATACTTCGCGATAGCAGGAACCGGATCTGGGTTGGAACCTCAAACGGTCTTGACCTGTTTGATTTTCGTACCCGAACTTTCCGGCGTTTAGGTGAAAAATATAAGGTCATTACAGTACTCATGGTTTATGAAGATAGTCGTGGCAGAATCTGGGTATATTCCGAAAACCAGAAGCTGACCATGATCGATACGGATGGAAAAGTTAAGGATTTCCCATATGCTTCAAGGGCAATGTGCGACGATGCCGATCACAACCTTTGGCTTGGTACACTTGGCAATGGATTGATAAAACTTAATCCTGAAACAAATGAAACAACCACCTATACCGTCGAACAGGGTTTATGTAATAATATTATATATGGTATTATTAATGTTGACAACAGGTATTTATGGTTAAGCACTATTAATGGCATATCAAGGTTCGACATGCAGAAGAAGGAATTTAAAAACTATTTTCATAACGATGGACTTCTTAACTCTCAATATAATTACGGAGCTTACCTGAAAGTAAGTGATGGATCACTTGCATTTGGCGGCGGTAAAGGCGTCGATTTTATCTACCTCGATAAATTGCTTGAAAATCATTTTGAGCCTCCTATTGTATTCACTGACTTCCGGGTATTTAATGAACCGGTACCATTAAGTCCTGGCAGGCATGAGGTTAATACCCTGTCAAACCTGATCAGCGAAACAGAGCAGATCATACTTGATTATGATCAGAATATGATCTCGTTCGAATTTGCTGCCCTGAACTATGCCAATAGCAGTAAAAATGAGTATCAGTACAAGCTGGAAGGTTTCGACCGGGGATGGAATAAGATCGGAAATGAACACCGTGCTACATATACCAATCTCGATCCGGGAGAATATACCCTGCGTGTTATCGGGTCAAATAATGATGGACTTTATAATATGAAGGGTGCTTCGATGCATATTATTATTCTGCCGCCGTACTGGCAAACCTGGTGGTTCAGATTGATTATCCTTTTCTTTTTGGTGTTGCTATGCTTTGCCGTCTATGTCGTTATTTCGAACAGGGAGAAATTAAAGAGCCAGCTGCTTTTTGAGAGGCAGAGTACACGCAAAATGCAGGAGCTTGAACGTCTGAAGCATCAATTTTTTATGAACATATCCCATGAAATAAGAACGCCTCTTTCACTTATTTCGGGACCGGTAGAGAAATTGCTGGACCTTGAAAAGGAACATTCTGAAAGGAGATCATTACTCGAAATGATCCAGCGAAATACGCTGAACCTGAAAAAGCTTATCAATCAACTGCTTGATTATCGTAAACTGGAAACAGGGAATATTAAACTACAGCTTAAGAAAGGTAACATTTCAAGGTTTATTTCTGAGATATTCCAGTCATTCAGCTCACTGGCCTCAGAAAGAAATATTGGATTTACATTCAAGTCAATTGCCGAGAGTATTGAATCGTATTTCGATCCTGATATCATAGAAAAAATATTAAATAATCTGTTATCGAATGCTTTCAAATTTACTCCGGAGGAAGGTAAGATCGATCTTACAGTTTCGCTGGTTTTTGCAGAAGATATCGATGAGAATAAAAACTATAAACCCATTTTCGATAAAGAAATATTAATTTATAAACAGTATATCCAGATCGTTGTACGTGATACCGGAATTGGTATTCCTTCCGAGCAGCAGGATAGGATCTTTAACCGTTTTATCCAGTTGAATCAGATGGTCGGAGGCAGAAGGGGAGGCACCGGTATAGGACTATCACTCACCAAGGAACTTGTAAAGATCCACGATGGACATATTCTGGTTAAAAGTAAAGAAAACAAGGGTAGCCGCTTTACGATCCTGATTCCTTTTATTGAAGAAATTCCGGATGCAACAAAACAAGAGAACAGCAAGCCGGCAGGTGAAGTCACTGTTCAGTCTGAGGTATCGCAGCGTGATCATGTATCTATACCAAAAGTCGATACACACCAGCCCCTGTTACTGATCGTTGAAGATAATCCGGATATTCGTCTATTCATAAAACATCATTTTGAACCCGAATATTTCCTGTACGAAGCCAGGAACGGAAAAGAGGGTTGGGAGAAGACACTTGAAATAATACCCGATGCAATTGTTGCCGATATTATGATGCCGGAGATGGACGGCAGGGAATTTTGCCGCAAAGTGAAACGCGACGAACGTACTTCACATATACCCATTATTATTCTTACTGCTCTGACTTCAGCTGAGAATCAAAAAGCCGGAATTGATGCTGGTGCCGACGATTATATTACCAAACCATTCGATGTTTCTCTTCTGAAAGCCCGTATTGATAACATTCTGTCGATCCGAAAATCGCTTCGTGAACGTTATTCAAAAGAGATGATACTGAAACCAAAAGACATCATCCTTGCTTCACCCGATGAAAAATTCCTGAAAAGGGTGATAACAATAATCGAGAAAAATATTGACAATATTGAACTCGATGTCGATACACTCGCCCAACAGATCAGCGTTAGCCGTACCCAGCTTTACAGGAAGATAGCAGCACTTACGGATATGACACCCAAGGAATTTGTCAGGGATATACGACTGGAACGTGCTGCGCAATATATTCTTCAGGATAAGCTTACCATTTCAGAGATCGCCCTGCAAACCGGATTTAATGACGTGTCCTATTTCCGCAAATGCTTTAAGGATAAATTCGGAATGAGCGCTTCCGATTTTCTGAAGAAGGGTGACCTGAAGGAAAAGGAAATAAGCTAAAATAATAGGCCATCTCAACGTGCAATCCACTGGTAAGGCTTTATTTTATTCTCCTGCTAGCATGAGAATGTTTCGCGTGCGTAACTAGCTGGCCCCCTGCTACCGCACGAGCAATGTCGTTAAGTTAAGAATTTTAAGAGGTACTTGTTTTCAGAATTTGTA
>CAZWIU010000188.1:0-4222 GCA_964634105.1 uncultured Bacteroidales bacterium
TGTAATACAAACATTTAACTACTTTGAAATAAAAAATCAGCAAACCCTAATTAGTATCACCATTTTTTCATCTATTCTAAAATTAGGATTGTATAACTTAAATGATTAATAGAAGAGACCTGAATGACTTCACGTTTTAATAATCAGGTAATGTTAAACTTAAACTAATATTTATGAGAAAGAATCTACTATTATTATTATGCTTGGGCTTAGTGCCGGTATATAGTGTTAATGCTCAGATTTATGATACGGTGAGTTATCCGGGTATTCCCGATTCGATAACCATCGACTGGCAGAAACTGGGAGTTGCCGATTCCGATGTTGTTAAAAGCATCAAACAGCTGACAACGAATGAGAATGATGATGAAGTTCAGTGCTGGGGCGTTAATCCGTTTTCAAAGGACGCTACAAAACTTATCTATACTGCTCGCTATGGAGGCAATTCCAGCACAAATCAGGAGCTTGTTATGATGAATATGGATGGAACTGATAAAGTCCTTCTGACCAGGAACAACTATTGCAATAGTCATGGCAATTTCATGCCCGATGGTAAGCATATTATCTATCAGCGGCGGGTTTATTTTGAATCGTTCGATGAATATCATGCACGGATTTTTCTTGCACCTCTCGATTCCATGATAGCAAACCCCGATTCAGCATGGGGAATAGATCTGATCGAACTTGCCGGGTATCCTTATAGTGATACAAATGCGTGCTATTTAAAACCTATTATAAATAATGAGGGAACCAAAATAGCTTTCAGAAAGGATGATGGTGACAGTATCAATGGCTTGTTTGTAATGAACATCGACGGATCAGGTCTCGTTAGTGTAACCGACACCCTCCAGGAGGCAACGCATCATGTGTGGAGCCCCGATGGGCAATGGCTTGCATTTCAGACATGCGATGAAAAC
Source organism: uncultured Bacteroidales bacterium (assembly GCA_964634105.1). Taxonomy (GTDB): domain Bacteria; phylum Bacteroidota; class Bacteroidia; order Bacteroidales; family UBA10428; genus UBA10428. Next base: position 915 of record CAZWIU010000188.1, read on the forward strand.
AGCTCAAATAAATCACGGATCTACATAACCAAAGCTGATGGCAGTATCAGTCCTATCCAGATATCTCCGATGGCTTTAGTTGATTCAGGATGGTGCTCAAGTTGGCCAAACTGGAGCCCCGATGGTAAATGGATTGCCTATCATTCAAGACTCCAATGGAATCAACCTAATGCACTATACCTCTATAATGTTGAAGATGAATCAACAACCCTGTTGCTTCGAAGCGATACTTCCGAAATATGCGCTCCAACTTCGTGGGACCCGACCAGCGAATGGCTTGTTTATAAAGCACAATCAGCAAATGGAGTAGATGATCGTGAGATATCGTTGTGGAATGTGAACACAGGGGAAACAATTAAACTGACTACCGGCTATTATGAGTACAGACAATGGTTTACCCCTGACGGCAATGGCATATTGATCAAAGAACAACAATGGGGTCCTTCACGCGATGAAGGCTTGTATGGTGCAGATCTTTTGATGCTAACCTTTGAAACCGACCTTATCCGTCCTCTTGTGTATACAAAGGATATTACTGTCGATGTGGGTGAAAGCTGCAGCGCTAGCATAACAGCCAACGATGTTGACAACGGCAGCTGGGACAATATCGGTATTGTCAGCAAATCGCTTGATATTACCAGCTTCGATTGTGATGATATTGGAGAAGTAGTGGTAACACTCACTGTTGAAGATGCAGCGGGGAACAGTGCATCAGGCACTGCAACAGTAACTGTAGTTCAGCTTGTTGGAATAGATGATGAACTCACACAGCAATTCAGGATTTATCCCAATCCTGCCAATGATTACCTGAGAATTGATCTTGCCGGTCAACCTTCAGCGCTGATGACAATTTATGATGAAAGTGGCCGTGCTATCATAAGAGAGAATATTATCAGCGGTGAGAATATCGATATTTCAGCCCTTAATACAGGAGTCTATCTCATACAGGTAATCAGTAACGATGCTTCTGAAATTCAAAAAGTAACTATCGCCAGATAACAATACTATAAACTTTAGTTAGGGCCTAATACATTGAGAGGCTGTCCGGTAATGATCGGACAGCCTCTTTTTTATTAGTTAATAAGGCATTGTTAGTTTCTCCATATCGAAAATTAAAGCCATGCATTAATAGCTATCTGATTCAATTAGACTTAATCCTGAACTATGACTTTATTAAATTATTATTTTTGGCGCCATGAAACGATGGCTTAAACAACTGGCAATTTACCTTCCTGCACTTTTTCTTATTTTAACTTGCTTTTATTTTCTCTTACGCAACAGCCTTGCAAATCGAGCGATTGAAAATAAAGTAGCGAATTTCAACCAGGCACATACGGTGGATATACAATATAGCAAAGTGCATTGCAAAGGTATTTCATCAATTGTGTTTGATTCTTTGCTTATGAAGGATTCTGCAGGGGATACACTTCTCCTGTTAAATTCATTAAAAGTAAAGCCATCATTCCTGCAACTGATAAACGGTCACATTCGAATCAGAAAGCTTGAAGCCGACAAACTATATATTCATATTGATGCGGGTAAGATAAAGCAACTGTTCAGACCCTCTGCCACAATAAAAAATTCCTCGGCCGGCGTTAAAACCGGGATTAATTTAAGCAGTAAAGCAGGAAAATTGTTGAGGCGTATTTTCACCACTATTCCACGGAGATTGATTCTACATAAAGTAACCACACGCTTTACAGCTGATACCACAACAGTATTGCTATACAACAACCAGCTTTTGCTGCATACTGGGAAGCTCACTGCCGATATTGAATTTACCAGGGACAGTATAACACAAACTGCCCTATTGGATGGAAAAATAAAATTCCATCAGCGAATGGCAGAACTTATAATTCGTCCCAAAAACGAAAGGCAACTTTTTTATTCTCCAATAGCAAGTCTTATAGGAGCAGATTTTTTATACAACCAACTAACATTAAAATTTGGAGAAGTATCAAAAACAGATGATATAATTGCACTTACTGGCAACCTCTCGTTAGATCGTTTCGAGATATGTCATGAATCCCTTTCATCAAACCACATTCCATTTAAAGGTCTTTCAATGCAATACAACATACAGGTAGGTCCGGCAACCATTGAACTCGACAGCACTTCACGTGTAGTAATCGGGAAAATGGAAATGAATCCATATTTAAGGTTGTGCCTGGGTAGAAGTGATTCTGTAGTTTTCCAACTGGAGGTTCCACCCTTTTCGGCAGATGATTTTTTCTACTCCTTTCCTGCCGAGCTCTTTCCTCACTTAAACTGTTTTCAGTCCGAAGGAGAGCTATCGTACCGTGGTAAACTGCTTGTCGATCTGGATCAACCCGACTCGCTGGTGATTCAATCAAAGCTTAATGCAGAAGGATTTCGTATTACGAAATTCGACAGTGAATTATTTAAAATGAGGAATAGCTTTACATACACTGCATACGAGAAGAGTGTTCCTGTCAGAACTATATTGGTCGGGGCTGAAAATCCCGATTTTCTGCCTCTGGATCAGATACCGGTGCTGCTTCAACAAGCTGTTCTGACGGCTGAGGATGGTTCGTTCTATGGCCATCATGGTTTTCTTATATCGGGCATTCAGCGTGCTGTAGCCCAAAATATTAAAGAAAAGAAACTGGCCCGGGGAGGAAGCACCATCAGCCAGCAACTAATAAAAAATGTTTACCTGTCGCGTGAAAAAACGATCTCTCGTAAATTTGAAGAACTCGTCCTGGTGTGGCTTATTGAATCGAATCACCTGGTATCCAAAAGCCGTATGCTCGAAGTTTACCTGAATATCATCGAATGGGGGCCAGATGTTTATGGAGCTAAAGAAGCCGCCCGGTTTTATTTTAATAAGGATGTTAATAAACTGGATGCAGCCGAGTGTATTTTTCTCTCAAGTGTCCTTCCCAGTCCGAAGAAATTCTACTACAGGTTCGACAAGCAGGGCAGGCTGGCGCCTTTCATGGTGAACTACTATATCGACGTAGCAGGGAAATTGAATAAGAAGGGAATAATTCCATCATCCAACGGCGATTCAATCGCTTCGACATTAACATTGACCGGCCCGGCAAAAAACTTTCTGCGGACCGACAGTATATTAGCCGATTCAATACAATACCTGGAATTTATCTCTGAAGAAAACATAGAATAACCAGTTCCTTGGTATACACTAAAGATTCGCGCAACACAAAGATCAATGTGGTTATAATTTCACTGGTTACTTATCACTGTTCACAGTAGCATTGATTTTTTTCTTCTAAAATAGGGTTTGCTGATTTTCTCAGCATAAATTATTAGCAAAAATTAAATTT
>CAZWIU010000189.1:0-4213 GCA_964634105.1 uncultured Bacteroidales bacterium
GATTCGATGATAGATGGCTAAATCGTTTAAACTTACCTTTGAAGGGTCATCGTTAGTAAAAAATCCACCTTCTTAGAAGGTGGCTTTGAATCGCCCCTATAAGGGGCTTAAAAGTCAAACTTATGTTGTTGTTCCTCTGCAATCTTCTCTTCATTCTCCTGATACTTCACGTATTGCCTTATCATATCTTCGTCTATTCCAATTGTGCTTACAAAATATCCTCGCGCCCAGAAATGATTGCCCCAATAAGGCTTCTGTTTCATCTTTGGATAGCTTTTGAACAACTTGATAGCAAGCTTCCCTTTCAATACTCCCATCAGGTCGGAAACACATACCTTTGGAGGTATGGAAACATCAATATGGATATGGTCTACTTGAACGCTCATCTCCTGTATCTCACAATTCTTCCATTCACAAAGCATTTTAATATCTTCTTCAAGCAATGCTTTAATTTCTCCAGTCAAAATACGAAATCGATATTTTGGAACCCATACAATGTGATAATCACATTTATAGACAACATGCGAAAGCTTTCTATATTTGCTCATAGTACAAATATAGGCAAAGCCATAAGAACATTACCACCGTCAAAGACGGTGGGTTTCTAATTTGAACTAAACAGAACAGATTCTAAAAGGGAAATAGCAGATATTTTTCGAAGTCGTCGAAGAAATCCACTTTGTCTTGTTAGTTTGTCAATGTTCGATGGTTCAAATAATTTGTTAATTTCGTGTTTGAATTTTATTAATGTCCTTATACCTAAAGGCAGGAAAATTGAAGTTTTACACCTGCCTTTTTTTTATTGATTTGCTTAAGTTGACAGCAATGGGACACAGGGGTGTGTCGATTAAATGTACAATAAAAAAAGCCCGGCTATTACAAACCAGGCTCTCTTTTATTTCTGTTGCTTCGCAATGTTAGTTACAAATTTACCTGCCGATAAAGGCAGGCTAACCTTTAGCTGCGACGTAGACGCAGTCTATGCCGAGCGGGGGGCGCTTTGGGGTGAAGAAAGGGGCATGATGCAAAGCCAACTATCCTTTCATTTTATCCGGGTCCTGCCGGGAATCAAAAATATCTATAATGTAAATACACTCCCCAACAACCCTGTAGATAATCTTGTAATGTCCTTCTACCAATCGGCGGTGGCCTAAATCCAAGTGTTCTAAAAAGGGCTCTGTTTGTCTTTTTAATGGCTGGGAAAGTAATGAATCAGCTGTATCTAATATCTGGTCCCGGATTGCAATTAATTTCTCATAGGAGACATTGGGGGCTGTGAACTCTAATGCTTCTTCCAGGCTTAATAGTGATTGTTCGGTGTAGACAAGCTTCATCGACCAATGTTTTTTGTCTTTTGCTCGATTTCCGACCTGGTAAACACTTTGCCTGAAAGTATATCTTTCTCAGATTTTTCGGCCCTTAGAGTAAGCTTCGACTTTAGAGTTTCTTCCTTATGTAGTATTTCATAAAACTCGTTTATTATACTTTCATCTGCATTGTGCAGGTGGCTATATATAAAATCGCGTTTTTCAATAGTATTCATACCTGTTGTGTTTGCATGCTTTACAAAATTAACGATTATCTCTTTCATTTAGTTCTGTTTTAATGGATGATATTTTTCTACTTCTGTTTTTATATTTTCATCACGCATCAAATTTCGATGAAAATCGGGATACGCCGGGCAGGGGGGATAATGCCTTGGCTAATTAAATAGTGGGTGAGTAAAAAATATTTACAATAATCTTCTGCTTCGCAATGTTTGTTACAAATTTACCTGCCGATAAAGGCAGGCTAACCTATAGCTGCGACTTAGACACAGTCTACGCCGAGCGGGGGGGGGACACTTATTTACATACTTTTTTTGGCTTCTGCGCAAATTGTACCTTGATATTCATTTCGCCACGAAAAATAATCACCTGATTATCTCCAGGAAGTTTACGAATAACATCACCAACTTCAAGACTGTCAATGAATGATTTGTCCAAAAGTCTATATTTGGTGCTATCATTTATGAATCTGATATAAACGGATAATTCTTTAGGATCAACAGAGACCACTTCATGATCTAAAATGGAAGCATTTAAATTGTGTCTATATATTCGGCATTCATCATGTTTATCCAAATAATCATCTCTGATATCAATGAAAGTTATTATTATAATAATAACAAAAAAAACTCCTATTCCTGCGTTTTTAAAATCATATAGTATTGTTATAACTGACTTATCTTTCATTTTCTGGTACCACTTGTTGATGTTTGACTAAATGTTCTAATCTATTCTTCAAGATCTTTTTTCCATTGTCTCCTGATGACGCCCAACTGATGACTGCTTATTATTTGAAGGATTTAAATAAATACTGTGATTGCTGCCTTCACGAATAAGTTTGCATTTGTGTTTTCGTAAGTGTTTAATAAATTATGAACGTTTCATCAAATAATTGACAGTTTTCGCCTAATATATTTTTTGCCACTGTAATTCCTGGCAGTTTCCTCTTTTTCAGTCCTGATAAAGAGTGAAAGCGCATCTTTCAGATTTTCCATAAGTTCTTTAACCGTTTTACCTTGTGAAAGTACTTCTGGCATTTCTTCCAGTTGTCCAACATACCATCCGTCATCACTTTTCTCAATAAGGGCTGTAAAATTTTTTAACACCATGGTTTCTGTTTTGTTTCACGAATGTAGTTAAAATACATGCTATTTAATACAGCTTGTTCTTAGTGCATTACGTTTCTGATAAATGTTTGTATCCGACTAACCTTTAACGGCGATGCAGATTCCGCTGCGCTCAATCTGAGCCTAGTGGGGAAGAGACTTCTTTAAAATTGGAAAGATTTTTATAAATTTGTAATGAAATATGTAGGGCAAGTATTTATGTTTAGCAATGCCCTACCCCGGGATTTTAAAACCCCCCAGGATTACGCAACGCGTTAAAATAATTTTGAGATGATCCAGGAAAATTTTGTAACAGATAAAAATGGCCGTAAAATAGCCGTCCAGGTTCCCATTAAAACCTACAAGAAACTCGTAGCTGATTCAGAGGAACTGGAAGAGATCAAGGAATACCGTAAAGCCAAGACCCGTAAGGGTAATCCCATACCCTTTGAGCAGGCTTTCAGGGAAATTGAAGAAGCCATAAAATGAAGTACACCGTCTTAATCGAGCGTTACGCCCAGAAGCAAATTTTAAAGCTTGATAAAAAAGCAATCCCTGTTATTAAAAAAGCCATTGCAGGTCTTGCCAATAATCCCCGGCCACATGGCTATAAAAAACTCAAAGGTGAAGATGCCTATCGTATCCGGGTAGGCGATTACCGTATTATCTACGAGATCAGCGATGACAAAATAATTGTCACGGTAGTCTCGGTCGGCCATAGAAAGAATGTCTATAAGTAATATAAAGCCAAAGCTGGCGCGCGTCTCCTTTATTCAATGAAGCATAAATATAGTTGAAAGACACGTGGCAGCGGGATTTCTATCTTGTGCTAAGCGAAGTTTGCAACTACGCTTTAATTAAAGGTTAGTCTCCTGACTAACATACAAATGCAACTATCTGATCGTAATTACAGGCAGACTAAGTAGTTCAATAGTTAAAACACTTTCCAGGCTTGCATAATTCCTTGCACTCGAATATAAATAGTCTTCCGGATTAACAACAATGCCAGCCCTAACAGGATTTTGATGAAGGTATTCCAGTTTTTCAGCAATGAATCCGAGACTGTACAAATAAACCGCATGATTTTCATGTGTCCATACCTGATAGTTATTGTTTCTGGAATGTTGTTTTGCTCTATATTTAAACCTGCTCAACAACCATTCTTTTCTGCTCTCCGGAATTGATTTTATCGTATCGATTATTCTTTTACTCGTGTATTTTTTAATATCCCCAATGGTATTACTTAGTTTACCGATTTCACTGTTTGCAATGAGGTATATATGATTTGACATAATTACGTAAGCAAACAATTGAAATCCCTTATTGGTCATTGCATATCGAAAACTATCAATAACAATATCGCGATAAATCTGCCTTGTGAAAATATCAATCCAATCTACAACCTGAAATGTTAAATAGTATAAACCTTCCTGATCCTTAATCTGATAACCTGTTGACATATTGCATATAACTTTTCCTGAAAGATAATAATTTCTGTTACAATCTCTGTATCCGCTCTACCAAATAGGTCATATACCTGATTTGGGCCATTGATACAAT
>CAZWIU010000190.1:0-4160 GCA_964634105.1 uncultured Bacteroidales bacterium
AACCGTAAAGTATTGAATATAAATGCAATGACTAACTAAGTTTACAGCAATGGGACACAGGGGTGTGTCGATTAAATGTACAATAAAAAAAGCCCGGCTATTGCTAACCAGGCTCTTTTTTATTTCTCTTGCTTTGCAATGTTAGCTACAAGCTAACCTTTAGCTGCGACGTAGACACAGTCTACGCCGAGCGGGGGGAGATTACGGATAATAACTTGTCTAATTAAATAAGTGGGGTGAGTAAAAGGTACTTCATAAAAATCTTCTGCTTCGTAATGTTAGTTACAAACTAACTTTAAGCTGCGACGTAGACACAGTCTACGCCGAGCGCTTTACAATCATTCTACGCTCAGCCGGGGGTGCAATATTTCCTCTGTGGTATGCCACTCTCTTTCCAAAGTTCTATTGCAAGATACATCTCTTCTTGGGTATACTTTTGGTTCTTTTTCATGACCCGAAGTTATCTCCCCAGAAATTATAATCACATACCTACTTGGTAGTAGGGATACGTATATTAAATATACAATAAAAAAAGCCCGGCTACTGCTAACCAGGCTCGTTCTTATTTCTTTTGCTTCGTTTTGTTAGTTATAAACTAACCTTTAACTGCGACGTAGATTCCGCTGCGCTCAATCTACGCCGAGCTGGGGGGGCTGGACAGCGAGTTCCAGAATATAATAATTCTCATCAGTAAATCTGAGTTTCAGTCCGTTAGAGTATGCAAGCATCTCAAGAGCATTTCTCAATGGTTGTGAGGCAATATAGGTGTTTATCGTTTTACCGGTTGTATTGGGTGAAAGGATCACGTTTGCCCCGGTTTTAAGTGTTATTTCTTTCACCGCCTGTTCGAGAGGAATTGCCGAAAAATCGAGCGTCACCAGTTGCAACTGATCGTCCCATCGGACCGATTCAGAACCTGAGAACTGCAGACTTGTTGGTTTGATAATGGAGATAATATTCCCGACTAACCTGATGTCGAGTTCAAACTGTCGGCATACATATATTAATACATCTTTTACTTTGACATCAGAAAAGTTATTGACTACAGTAAAGTTGAGGCCGGGCTGTACGTCGAGGTTTAGTCCGGCGCTGTTTGCTACCCCTCGCAGAAACTCTTCGAGCGATACGCCTGAGACCGAAATACTGATTTTTTCTTTAAGCGCTGGTATATCCTGTGTCTTAGAGGAAAGGACAGAGTCGAGTAAAGCATAACGGTCATCCGTGGCTCGTGCTGAGAAACTCATCAACGACAGGATTGATATGAATAGAAATATTCTGATTGATGTAGAACACATAGTCGTTTTAGTATAAGCCGGTTAATAGTATAGGGTATATTTCTTCGAGCGATGTAATGCCTTGGCAGAACAATTCAAAAGCCGATTCATGCAGGAACCGAATTGACATATTTTCTTTTACCAAATCAGCATTCAATGTACCTTTTTTAATGCTTTCAGCGATCTCGCCGGTAACAGGTATTACTTCATATACAGCCTTCCTTCCCTTATACCCGGTATAGTAACAATGCTCGCAACCTACAGCAATATGATGCGTTAATGGGTTGATCCTGGGAGCGTAATTACGCGGCAGACTTGTAATATCGAAAGGCTGTTCCGCTTTGCATTCAGGGCAAAGCACACGTACAAGTCGTTGGGCAACGGAAAGGTTCAGTGTACTGGCCACAAGGTAGCCGGGAACGTTCATATCGGCAAGGCGTGCAATAGTACCAATAGCCGAATTGGTATGGATTGTTGACAGTACCAGGTGTCCTGTTAATGCTGCACGGGTTGCCATCTGAGCAGTCTCCGGATCGCGGATCTCTCCCAGCATAATAATGTCAGGATCCTGGCGAAGAAAGGTGCGCAGTGCACTGGCAAACGTCAGGCCGATAGCTTCTTTCAGCTGCACCTGGTTAACTCCCTCCAACGTGTATTCAATCGGGTCTTCGATAGTAAGAATATTTATTTCGGGCCGGTTTAATACTTTCAGAGTAGCATAGAGCGTAGTGGTCTTACCTGAACCTGTAGGGCCGCTGATAAGAATGATACCATGCGATTTCTTAGTGCCTTCCAGGTAAGTCATTAACTGATCCTGATCAAAGCCAAGTGTATTTATGTCGATATCTGTCGATTCCTTATTCAGCAGGCGCATCACAACCTTCTCGCCGAACATGGCAGGCAGTACAGACACCCTGATATCAATATTCGTATTTTCTTCCTTGAAGAATATCCTTCCATCCTGGGGTAGACGTTTTTCGGCAATGTCGAGGTTCGCCTTGATTTTAATTTTATTCACCAGCGCCGGATACTCATCTTTTCCAATGGTGTATCGTTCAATGAGTTTTCCGTCGATACGAAACCTCACCCGGCTTTCCTCTTCATAACTTTCAATATGAATATCAGAGCTGCCGATAGAATGTGCTTCAAGGATCAATTCATGCAGAAAATTATCTGATCGCTGTCGGAGTTTGACATTCTTCTGGCCTCTGTTTCGCGGATACAACCTCGATAATGCCTGGTTTAGTATATCTTTATTAACGGGTGTAAACTTTACCTTCTTGCCAAACAGGATTTCTAGTTCAGTCTCCGTGGCCGGTGTGTTGTATTCTTCATTGATATAAAAATCGAGATGATTGTTTGCTACTCCGTATGGAATGATATGATAATGCCAGGCCTGCTCAGGCGTCAGGGTCTGAAGGATATTCAACGGGATATGAAGCAATTTCTCGGTCGACATTATAAATTAAGAAGGTTTAATAACAATTGATCATCAATAATATTGATAGTCCCGATGAGTGAAAATACAGTTGCTACAACCAACATTAACGATAATCCTCCGGCCAAAGGAAATGAACGCTGTGCACGGAAAAATACTGATCTTACACAAAGAATCACTCCCAGTGAAATAATAAAAAAAACAATAAAATTCACTGGTGAGAACGAAAAACAAAGCACAGGAAGAAACAACAGATCGCCGGTTCCAATCAGATTATCAATGGGATTTTCAATTCTCCTTCGATACAAGAATATGGTGAGAACAGCCATTAGTAGTATCATGGTACAACCCAGCAGGTTAAGCCCTGCCATGACGAGTGCAGATTGTACACTAGTTCTCAGCAGCATATGAGTGAATGAAACAATCAAAGCAAGGATCAGAAGGTATAAGGGAACTGCCGCATACTTGAAATCGTAAAACGCGATCAGCAGCAACAGGATAGAAAGCAATATGGAAGTGAGAACCGGCATCATTAGTCCCTGGTAACTTCGGTAAGCTTCTTGTCCTGGTTCATTTCCCAAACATTGAAATTCCCATCCCCATCGAAATCGACAACCGCCGTGGCACGTGCAACGAAACCGGTTGCATCGGCACTTACAATTTCAACTAAATAGTTAGCTGTGCCGTCCTCTGTGACAAGAGTCTCCTGTTCAAAGCCAATTTCCTCGAGATCGGCCGAATAGCGGGAATACATGTAAAAATACCCTTTCTCGAGTGCATGAACGTGTCCGAGCTGCATCTGGGCTTCGGTACTTTTTGCCTTCGAAATCAATGGCATAAGACGGGGAAGGGCTAGTAAAACCAATATCCCGATAATTACAAGTACAACCAGCAGTTCGGTGAGAGTAAATGCCCGAAGTTTTGTTTTTAAAAGGGTTTTAGAGAAGTACATGATAACAATGTTTAGTTTCATCAAACAGAATATTCCTGAACATCATTCAGCATATTCCAATACAAACTCAGTTCAATTCAGAACGTTATATTGCTAAACATTAACTGAGGGTTCAGATTCGATTCAAAGGTAAAAATTAATTGTATTGGGAGAAATTCTTTTACGGTAATCTTTGTATACGACCACAACCCGAGTGAATAGTAAAACACGATATACTTCGACCTATTCTCCTAGATAAACAATAACTAAAAGCAAGAAGCGAGGTTGCATGATGGTACTGAGGGGTTTTAAAAATAGTATGCTTTATCGTAGATATTCCTCTGTGTTATTGTTCACTTTGTGAATCCCCTGTGGTGTTAAAAATCTTCACTTCGGAGTGAAGGGAGGAATTCATGTTAGTCTTTTTTGTTAAATTATTTCACGTATCAAACTTTGTTAGGTTGTATCCGCTCTACCAAATAGGTCATATACCTGATTTGGGCCATTGATACAATTG
>CAZWIU010000191.1:0-4130 GCA_964634105.1 uncultured Bacteroidales bacterium
AGGCAATTACCCTTGAAGAGGGGGACAAAAGGCGTGTGTTGTTTTATTAATTATAGATTGTTTCATGGCACCATTGCGGATAATCATATAATCCGATGTGTTATTATTTCGTGTTAACCTTAAAATGATAAGCCGCCGTAAAGACTGCGATGGAAAAAATGGCTTGACAAAAAGATATTTTTATCAAACATATTGAGTCGTTCATAAAATAAAATTAACATTCGGGACCTTAACTACGTTATTGCTATACCATGAATATTGTCACATTAAAACTTCTCTACTATTCCAACCATAAGCAATCAATTCAATGTGTTTTTATCGCTGATCATTTCAGCTGTATAAAAACTATTGAACAAAGCCATTTACAATGTTTTCAATATGTTAAACAGTTTAGTTAAAGATATTTTACAACCTTATAAAACCGGACTTTTAATATGCTTGTTTCATGCCATTTTTCAACTGGCAAGTTCACAAACCGATCATATATCAAGAAATAATTATACCGGCGATTGGGAAAATCCTTCAAGTTGGGAACCTGTGTGGGAAACACCCCAGACAGACAGTGTTGAGGACAATATAACCATTAATGGATTTATTTCCTGTCGTGTACCGCTAGCAATTGATAGCAACGGAAATACGCTGACAATTAATGATACCCTGACAATTTGCGGCGACTTAAGAATCGGTAATAACAGCAGTTTATTGATTAACCGCAACGCAATTCTTATTGTAAACGGGAATCTTATTGCAGAGGATAAAGCATCTATTTTACTAGACACAAATGCCTGTATAATTGTAACGGGCGATTATAATAAACTGGGCTCTGTAAAGTTTGGATCCTTTATCAGTAATAATCATCCCTCCAATATATTTATTGGAGGAACTGTTCCATATGGGTTAGATCCTTCGTTATTTCCCGCATTCATGTGCCCGGGACGATATCCTTATTATAATTCGCAATGCAGCTATGGAAATATGCTTGATCTTGCAAATGAGCCCATATTCACCTTCTTCAATTCAGTCTTTGAAACATCATCACCTACAATAATCGCTTCAGGCCCACTGGCATTTTGCGAGGGCAACAGTGTTACATTAACTTCAACTGAAGGATTGGACTACTTATGGTCTACAGGGGAAACTACTTCCAGTATTGAAGTAAGTACCTCAGGCATTTATACGGTAAAGGTATCAGGTATCAGTATCTGCCCTGTTATCGATTCGGCATCTGTCACGGTCGTTGCGCATAGTCTGCCGAATGCCTTAATAGTTGTTTCTGAGAACTCGGGTATGTCAGAAAACGATGGGATTATTTGTCAGGGCACGACTGCAACTCTCACGGCTTCAGGAGGAGCATACTATAGCTGGTCGACAGGAGATACAACAGCTGCAATAACTACAGACCTTGGCGGATTGTATTCGGTTGCAGTTAGCGACACCAATGGATGTGTTAATACTGCGGAACAGACCATCACCATTATTCCCTTGCCGATCGTTGATGCAGGATCAGGGGGTGATGTATGCGGAAATTCGTATATATTGAGCGCCTCATCAAGTATTGGTACTGGAGCATGGACCTTGGTTTCAGGTGCAGGTGACGTTATATTTAGTCCTAACGGGAACGATCCTTCTGCTACGATCAGCGTTGATACCTATGGCGATTACCAGTTGGAATGGACGGCTACATACGAGAATTGTCCGGCCAGCGCTAACGTTTCCATTGCATTCTATGAAATTCCAATTGCCGATGCAGGCGCCGACCAGGTATTGAATAGTATTGTTTCGACCCGTATGCAGGCCGATTTGCCTGCGGAAGGAACCGGCGAATGGTTGTTCATAACAGGAACGGGAATAATCGATGATATTTCTTCTCCTGTCACGGAAGTGAACAGGTTAGCGAATGGTGAAAATATCCTGTTATGGACTGTTAGTTCTGATCATTGTTCAGCATCCGACAGCGTTGAAATACTTGTAGACATTACTGACTTGTTCGTTCCTGAGGTGATCACCCCCAACGAGGATGGTAAAAATGATTTCCTGATCATCGATGGCATAGAGCAATATAGCCCGGCTGAATTAATCATTGTCAACAGGTGGGGAAGCGAAGTATATGCTAAGTCCGACTTTATGAATGATTGGAACGGGACCAGGAATAATGGATCAGATTATTTACCGAATGATACTTACTACTATACATTGAAACTAGCCAACGGAGAAATTCTTAAAGGATTTGTTGTAATTAAAAAATGACTATGAATCGTTTTCTCATCATATTATCTGTTCTTATTGTACCCTATTATTGTTCAGGGCAATTATATACTATGACCGACCATTATATGCATAACGCATTAGCTGTCAACCCGGCCTATGCAGGAAGTCATGATGCATTAAGCAGTATTATCAGTTACCGAAGTTGTCTGAAAGGTTTTGAGGGGGCGCCGTCAACCATGATCATGTCTGTCCATGCCCCGCTCAATAACGATAGGGTGGGTGCGGGCTTGTTTTTGATGAACGATAAATACGGAGTTACCAGCGATGTGAGCTTCATCGGGAACTATGCCTACAGAATGAATGTAGGGTATGGAAAACTGTCGCTTGGACTGGGATTCGGTATGATATTAAGTAATACCGAATGGAATGCCCTGGCAGCTCATGATGAAGATGATGAGCTGCTGTCAGAAGAATCGGCTACCGGTGTTATGCCCGACTTCAGTGTTGGTATTTACTATTCAACCCGGAAATATTTCGTGGGAATGTCTTTGCCCTTGTTCCTGAGCCATGAATATGATACGAAAGCCGATAAGTTTCACGTCAAAAACAAGGTCAGTGAATATAACTATCTTCTTAATGCCGGATATATCATCGACCTTGGTAGTTCTGTTAAATACTTTCCATCTGTTTTACTTAAGTACAATCAAAACGGAACATCACAGATCGATGTGAATTCGCAATTTATATTCAACGACAGAGTTTGGGCAGGTGTTGCATACCGAAGTAAGAATTTGCTCGTCGGCATGCTGCAGTGCCAGATAAACAGGCAGCTCAGAATAGCCTATTCATACGATTTTGTTATGGGTGAAAGTGAATCGGCCAGGTATAATGCGCATGAAATCATGCTTAACTATGTACTGGTACGCAAGGTAGTTGCTGCAAATCCACGACAATTTTAACGGCAATCCAACCTAAGGGATAAAAAATTACGCACCGAACAATCTCTCTTCACTGTAAGCCGGCATACGAGTTTTATTAATGAGACTCAATTTTCATGAATATCATGATATGACCCCGCTAGTTATCGGGGGCAAGTCGAATTCCTGCCCGGCAGGCGGGAATCCCGACAGCCCCGCCTTCCGGGCCTTGGCGGGCAGGTAAGCTAGTCGGGATGCTCTTGGCACAGGGTAAAATTCTTTTTAGGGTCTTGGGTCTTGTCGCCGACGTGCCAGAGCTACTATGGCGACAGCACGCCCAAGGGTAAACGCCATTTACATGGGACCTGTCTGGGATTACTGCTCCAGACTCTGAAAAATCGAAGCCATGAACAAAACGCGCTTTCAGCTTGTTTACTCTATGTAAACTTAAAATTCAACATACATGGTAATACGTACTGCTAAAGCAACATGGACCGGAACCCTGAAAGAGGGAAATGGCGTAATGAATTTCAGCAATTATAACGGACCTTTTACGTTTGCCTCCAGGTTTGAATCAGGTAAAGGAACTAATCCTGAAGAATTGATCGGAGCTGCCCAGTCCGGATGTTATTCCATGTTTTTATCAGCACTCATCAGCGCTGAAAAACTGGTTCCGGAAAGTATTGAAACTACTGCAACAGTGCACCTTGGAAACGATGATATAGGCCCTTTAATTACCAGCATTGAGCTTGATTGCAGGGTAAAATGTCCCGGTCTTTCACAAGCCAGATTTCAGGAACTTGCTGCATTAAGCAAAGAAAAATGCCCTGTTTCGCGCCTTTATAAAGGAACTGAAATAAAGCTTAAAGCGACATTGATTTAAGTTTATTCACAGATGCCCGTGTATTCTTTTAACCAAACGGTTGATATATCAAACTGACAATTTTTATTATAATGAATGTCCGTTTTGATACCTAATTACCAGGAATACACACCCCTAAATCT
>CAZWIU010000192.1:0-4025 GCA_964634105.1 uncultured Bacteroidales bacterium
AGAAGATATAAGGGGCTAAATTCCAGAGGAATATGACCTTAACTTAACGACATTGCTCGCGAGAGAGGGGTTGAACAAACCCGGCATTATCAAAATACAAGGTGGGGTGAGTAAAAAAAGGAATTATATCGATTCCCTGCCTTTATCTATGAAAATACTCTCCCAAGGGGGATAAGTGGCTATGCATGTTTAAGGAAATTCCATGTATTCATAAAGTTATTCTTTACTACTATTCTTCTCATATGATTGTGTCCCCTTGGGGAGGAGGACGCTCCAATGCTAGTAAGTTAGAGCAATAAAAGAAATTATCTTTTCGAAGGATACCATTCAATGTTTAAATTGAATTTTCAATATCCAATATCCAATATCCAATATCCAATATCCAATATTGAAGTATTATTGAAAAAAATTGATCACGATGTTAGATGTGTATGTTCTTTCAGGTAGCACTCAGCTGTATAGCGAATGGTATCGTCAATATCCCTGAAGGTAAAATTCAGCGCTTTCCTTATTTTTTCAGCGCTGTACAATTGTATGGTATGCGATGAATGTGCGGTGGAACGCGTTATCCGAGGTTCTCCCCCGGTAAAAACAGTCTTCATCCATTCCACCCTGGATGCAATCGAAGTAATAAAAGGGGAAGCATAACAGGAAGGCGCTTCAACATTTAACGCCGAAGCAACCTTATTGAACATATCCTGAAAACTCAGATTAGCAGCATTCAAAATAAACCGTTCCCCCGAAATATCGCTCTGCATAAGTTGTATCATACATTCCACAACATCGCGCACATCAACATATCCGGTAACGCCCCGGGTATAGTATGCCAACCCTTTATAAATAGCATCAAAAATCATGGCGCTGCTCTTCTTCCAGTTGCCGGGCCCGATGATTATGGAAGGATTTACGATAACAGCATTCAACCCTTCGCATATTCCTCTCCAGACTTCCATTTCACCCCGTGTTTTGGTTGCCGCATACATCGATTCACGCGATACTGGCCATCCGCTTTGCTCGGTACACACCTCATTATGGTCTGCTGATCTTATGGCAGCGACGGAGCTTACATGCACCAGTTTACAGGCTGGTTCTTCCAGTAAAGCATTCACGATATTCCCGGTAATTTCAATATTTGTTTCCCAAAGCTGTTTCCGGTTCCTGTTCGAGAAAGATACCAGTCCCGCACAATGGTATACCTGGCTTGCTCCGGCAAAAGCTTCATACACTTCAACTTTATTGGTAAGATCAGCCTCAAACCATTCAAATTGTTCAGGCAACCCATGTTGTTCTTCGCCATAGTGTTTCCAGACATCGCGAAGGCGCGCCGGATCGGTTCCCTTTCGGACAATCAAGCGAACAGGCTTACCGGTTCCTGCCAACCTGGCAAGTAAATGCCCTCCCAGAAGTCCGGTGCCGCCTGTAACAATGATCATGGTGTTAAGCTTTTTTCAAAGGTAAGGAATTTTGGTACTGATGAAATGATTAACCGGTTAATTGAGCGAATGATCAGCTGTTGGATGTTGGCTGGAGCTGTTGGCTTTTAGCTTGTATGAAAAAAATTTCACGCAAAGCTCGCAAAATCTTTCACAAAGCCCGCCAAGCAAGACTGCTGTTTAGGTACGCGCGACTCCAACTCAATAGCGTTCACCTTCGCACTATGTGCTTCGGTGGACAGGCATTTTAAGATTTATTTTTGCTTATGGATTTTTTTCCCAAAACCCCCTTAATATTGTTAAGGGTCCTGGTAAAAGAAAAAATATAAGTTGACACAGTTCATTGAACACTCTGGCTTCACCCTTTCTCCCGCTTTTTACTTCGCATGCTAAAGAGAAGCATGAAAAATTTCATTAACTGACACTCTTATAAAAACCAAATTTAGTTAAAATCCATAATTCACCCCAATGGAGAATGTATTGGTAGTCCCCCGGTAATATTCAGCGGTGTATTTTTCAACATTGCCGGTAATTTCACGATGCACAAAGTCGCCAAACACATAGATATCATTCAATACCTGATAACTGATACTGATGCCAAATGTTTTGTTTTCCCATTCCACTGTATCCAGAAACAGATCTACTACTTCAATCCTGTCGGTGCCCAGCATTTCATGGTCGGGGCCATGTTGTGCAAATTGGTAATAGAGCTTTGTTTCAAGTCCCCTGATCGGTTTACAGGCAAGCTCCAGATAAATACTTCGGGAATTATCCTGCAGGTAATGACCCAGGTTATAAAAATTTGATTCATAGGTGGTGGTAGGCATTGTATGTTTATATACCAGGGGATAGCTTTGAAAATATTCAACTGTTAAAAAAGTGTTGGGTATCAAATTTGAAACCTGGAAACCGCTATTCAGGCTGTAATAATCCATGTGCCCGTTTTCCTTTAGCCGGGTAATAGAAATATCATCGAAGAAAAGTGTGGCATACAGGTGCAGGTGCCTGATCTGCCGCGAGCTTATGTCGATGAAAAACTGGGAGTTCTGGCCTCCCTCGTTAGAAGACGCATTATTCAATGTATGATCAATTGATTTATAAAGCATAAACGGGATCAGGTAAGCCGGGTGAGCCTCTGTATCGCTGTATATAATCGAATTTCCGACAGAAGTATATAGCCTTTTAAAAGGTCTAAATGTTAACATGTTGGCTGCAATGAACTTTTTCCGGTATACAATACGCGTACTACTGCCATAACTATTATTGTATGGATAACTTCGCAGGCTGTCAACAACGCATGATACCAGCCAACCGTGCATATAGTTGAATTCAAACCATCTTGCCGGTTTCATAGCAAGTTTAAGCTGGGTAACGGATGGTACCTTACCTGACAGGATACTTGGGTAATGGTAATAATTCCCCCATTCGAAATGGTCCTTTACCAGTCCGATGCTACCCCACTTCCATGAATAAGTGATCCCACCCCGCATCTCGGAGTAATCCTGGCCGCTTTTATAGACAGCTCCGGGCCAGGGGCTCAGGTCGTTGGTATCGCCCAATATCTTTTCTTCGTGATTATCGCGTAAACTTGCATATACCCCGACATGTTCCCCGACATAGGAGAATACTTCGGCGCCATTCCAGCGATGATAGTTGGAGCCGTTCTTGTTATTCCAGTATTGTATACCAGCTATCGGATTAAGTGAAAAGGTGAAAAGCGAATCTTTAAAATAAAAGATATCGAACCGTTTGTTAAAGTTTTTATCGGGTTTAAGTTCCTTATTAAAATCGCGAAGGTAAAACTGCAGTTCGTCCTGTTGCCTTTTACTGAGAAGACTGTCTGCCAGTGAAGCCTGTTCAAGTGTTGATGCGATCATCTTCCGTGAGTAGGGTTTAATAACTGAGTTGAGTTCAATTAATCCCTCGTTGGCTAATTCATCGAGAAAGGAGTAAATACTTTTATTGGAGATATGCTGGTAGACTTCCTGGGCATCGGTGAACAAGGGAATGATCAATGAGAATAATAAAAGAAACCATGGTCTTCGTTTCATAGTGGAGGTATTGCTGGGACTAAAGGTAGTAAAAAGAAGATTTTGTTGGGCAAGGGAGAGGGAGAGGGAGAAGGAGAATGAGAATGAGAGAAAGAATGAGAATGAGAATGAGAATGAGGATGAGGGGATGGAGTGATTTGGGAATTGATGAGTTGAGGAGCCACTACTGTCTGATTAAAATATTTTAAAACCGTTGAATTTAAAGAGTCTAAGGATATATCACCAACTACTGGGCTCAAACTTTCGCATGTGACTTTTTCTACAGACAATTAGCCTCTGACTAAGCTAAAGGAAAGTACCACATGTACTAAATATTTGTAGAAGAGGCAATTATAATTAGCTTAAAAGTGCCATAGGTACGAAATATAAAAACGCTGAATTTAACCGGACAACAGTTGTTGGGGAGTTGATGAGGCGAAGGAGCGAATTATTTCCCCAGAGAATTTGTTATATCGTTGCCAAAAAAAAGTAAGCTGTTTCCAGTCGGACAAATTCAATCCCGATTATAGATTTTGTTGATTTTATTCTAAAATCTTACAAA
>CAZWIU010000193.1:0-4013 GCA_964634105.1 uncultured Bacteroidales bacterium
TGAGGAATTATTATGTTGCAGTTCTCCTATCGACTTAGAATCTATAAACCAGCTTTTAGTTATTTTTAATCACTACTGTCCGATTAAAATATTTTTTAAAATTTCAA
Source organism: uncultured Bacteroidales bacterium (assembly GCA_964634105.1). Lineage (GTDB taxonomy): Bacteria > Bacteroidota > Bacteroidia > Bacteroidales > UBA10428 > UBA10428. The sequence continues at coordinate 108 of CAZWIU010000193.1, forward strand.
AACCGCTGAATTTAAAGAGAATAAGGATATATCGCCACCTACGGGGCTCAAACTTTCGCATGTGACTTTTTCTACAGATAATTAGCCTCTGACCAGGCTAAAGGAAAGTACCGTAGGTACTAAATATTTATAGAAGAGGCAATTTTAATTAGCTTAAAAGTGCCGTAGGTACGAAATATGAAAAACATTGAATTTAACCGGACAATAGTGATTTTTAATAATAGATGCCGAATATATTACAGTTATCTGTTTAAACAGAATAATTTACAAGCTCAAAAAACACGCAAATTTCAGCTGTTTACTAACACAATATAGCTCCCTATAGCTTATAGATTATACCGAAATTTACATCAGTTTTAAGAAAACCAATATCTCTATTTATAAAGCTTTCTCTGTAGTTGATAATTCCAAAAAAGTTTTTTAACACCGGATGAGTTCTAAATCTTTTTATCGGAGGTATGACAAGGCCAACACCTACTCCACATGTAGATATGTATCTATTTCCTTCAAATATTTCAAAATCTCCAGAAGCAAACCAGTAACCAGAATTTAGAAATAGTTCTGCATAGAGGATTTCCCGCTTAAAAAAGTACCTCCGAAAATAACTGGAGAGCGACCAAATGTTATTAAAACAAGAACTATCTGCCGTACGCCAGGAATATCTGAAATAATCTATCCCTAAGCCAGACTCTATCTTTTTATACTTTAAATTATAAGTTGGATTATAGCTCTGGTCTACTGAGGTTGTATTTTGTGCTGGAGCCAACATCATACCAAATGAAAGATTTAGACCTATTGAGCCACTTATTGTATCCTTAGGAGTTCTGGCATCTATTACGAGAATGTGGAAAAGTAGCACGACTGGCAGTATTAGTTTCATACTTTAGTTTTATTGTATTAATTGTAGGGATTGCATTGCTGTAATCCCTACTAATTGATAAAGATTTATATGACAGAGACAATTGATTCTGTCTTATTATTGAAGTCCTCAAAATCCGGCAACCAATAGTGAGTCAGTGTAATGAAAAATTTCTTTTCACCTCTGAATTAGGTGCGATCACAATACCAGGTTCCGTCGGGACCAACAAGTTGGAAAGATTCTGTTTTGTTCCTGTGATCCTTTGCCAATGCCGGGGTAAATGTGGTTGAATATAAACCCAGTTGTCCATGGTATTCTACTTCATCATACAAAATGGTCCAGTTCAACGCAGCTTTCTGGGTAATTTCTTGATAATCAGACTCATGAAAAAGTATATCCATAATCTCTTCCGGAATTTCATCTCCATAATTATAGGTATCTGCAATGCCTAATTCCTCAGCAACTTTGGAAATTTTTTCCAATTTCTGATAGCTTTCATACAGATTTTTTCCATTTGTTGATTTCAAGCTACTCTCCAAAGAACTCCAATCCTTAAATTTCACTTTATCAGTGAATTGGTTAATAGTCCGAGTGTCACAATTAACGATTGTGATAACATCATCACCAGTAATAATCCGCTCACCTGGAATATTATTTAAGTTCAAAGAAAAATCAGAAAGTGGAATGGTTTGACTTCCTTCATCAATTGCTGAGTTTTGCAACTTTTCATCTTTACTGCAAGCTGAAAAGATAAACAGAATACAAAAAAACAAGGCTATTAAATTAGCATTAAAGGATTTCATAACATTATATTTGTTTAGTTAAACCTCGGTTTGACCCCCTCATCCCGGATAAGATTTAGCGATCTATAAGGATGGGGGTTTTTATTACTGTTTGCTTTGGTTCGGAGAGATGAGCATAGTGTAATGTATAACTCCCGCTATGTGACCTGCCTTGCAGGTGTTTTAGCAATCGGATAACGCTATTTTTTTCGAATAACCGTTTTATTTTATTGAATTATTTATTCCTAAGCAGATTCCTGCAATAGTATCCATTTGTATCCATAACAATCCCTGCATTGACCGTTGGATTTCATGGCCCAACACTGCATTAATCTGTTGAATATCCACTCTTACTGCATTTGCCCCCTAACATTCTCTTCCTAATGTGCAGTTACATCTTTTTCTTTCCGATAAAAATTGTTGGCACAATATTCTGAAGTTTCCTTCTGCTTCATCGCTGCAATTTCTATTTTTTTTTTGTTTTCAAAGTTTTGAGAGGAAATTTTACTAACTATTTTTCTGATAGCATATCCATGAACTTTACGCTAGTCCCCTAGAAGCCATAGGACATACTAACCACCAATGGTGGTATATAAACCTGTATCCGTATCTCATTTGCCACCTCCGACGATAAAATTATGGAAGCAGTCAGAAGATTAAAGGAAGCGTTGGGGAAATTACACTAAAGCTGAAACTCTAAACAGATATATCATCTCGCCCATTCTCGCGGGATTTTTCTTTTTTAGGATTTATACCGAACGGGTTACAAAGTGTTGTACTTCAACAGTCAAAAATTATTTGCCCGCCTGAAAATGTCAAAGGCCGATGGTTCATACTATAAAGAAATAAATAAAATCGAGAAACAGGATCTGTTGATCCTCGACGATTTTGGATTACAGCCCCTGGACAATTATAACTGCAGTACGCTGATGGAAATTATCGAGGACAGGCATGGCAGGAAATCAACCATTATAAGTTCTCAACTTCCCGTAAGTAGTTGGTATGAAGTAATCGGTGAAAGCACAATAGCCGACGCTATACTCGATCGCTTGGTTCATAAAGCACACCGACTGGAGTTAAAAGGAGAATCAATGAGAAAAAACTCGCTAACTGAATCAATGAAAGAATAACTATTTTTGTCTAAATGAATTTGCCTTTTTTTGCAAAAAAGAGAATCGCCTTACAGGGGGGTGGTCAACATCCCGGATCACTGGTCAATATCACCGGAATTTGCATTAAATGATATACCAATTGTTAAAATCAGTTTTTTAAAGTATTTGTAGCAATCTTTATTGAATCTTTTGATAATGATATACCAGCAAAAATGCCATATCCATTTTCGATATTCGAAAATGTACTAATAGGTTCGATAAAGGGATTTTCACTGGTTTGCGTTTGCTGGTTTAAAGACGTGCAGTAATAATATAAATCGGAAGAAACTGAGTATAGATATGAATAAACCATGATAGTATCATAATTAAAAATATCTGAATAATCGGCAGCTTTAATTTTATAACGTAAACCATAGATAGATCTGTCGAATAAATTATCATTAAATACAGTAATCTCAAATGAACTGAATTTATTTACATTTCCAATTGCAGGATCGTCTGTCTCCCAGTATATATCATTTAGTTCTTGTATATAGGCAAAGCAATCATTATAATCATTAAGAGAATCACTCCAACATGACCAGTATTCTCCTCCTTTAACATGAAGCAGAAAATAATAGAAATTTTCACCTTGAGGATCTTTAAAGTAACTATTAAGCTGAATATACCTGTCTCCGGTATAGTTCCCTGGTGATACTATATATTTAATAGAATCGATATTCACAGGACTAGGAACATGGGTCATTGACTTGATAGTATCATAACCCTTTACAAGTATAATTAAACTATAATCTTCATTAGACACAGCGACCAAATCAGATGTATAGAGTGAATTCTGATAATCATAGGAATGTGCCAGACGGAATGTATCTCGGTTTTTATTCGAACCGGAAACGATTACCATAGCTGAATCGAGCCGAGTTGACGATGAACCATCATAGGATGCGTAGGAATATGAGAGCCAGATATGAGAAGAGTCTCCTGCACATAGAATAGCGTTAACTACCGGATGTATATGAAAATCATCTAATTTGAATTGCACCTCTTTTTTACAAGAAGAAACTATTATTAATGAAGACACTAAAAAAAGTTTTAGTTTCATAATTAACGTGAGTTCGATATAAGAATGTTAATTATTTAAGTGAATAAAAGT
>CAZWIU010000194.1:0-3914 GCA_964634105.1 uncultured Bacteroidales bacterium
TACAGATAATTAGCCTCTGACCAGGCTAAAGGAAAGTACCGTAGGTACGAAATATGAAAAACATTGAATTTGACCGGACAATATTGAAATTTAATAAAATACAGTATTGAAAAACAAATTTTTTAAAGGGCAGGATATTCTAAAACAGAACCCGGAAGGTGGAGGGTAGGATATGTTATAATAAAAGAGAACTGATGACAGATGGTTATATCTCTATCAGCTAACCAGAAGCTAAGAATCGAAAATTAGTGGTTATTCCCGGGTTGCTATTTTACAAAGCTTTTATAAAAGAAGTGGACACGGCTTAATTTTTCAGAAAGAATCTTTCCTGTTTCCAAATGTTCTTCATCCTCTTCCTCATAGTGCCAGAAGACGTGTATATGTGATAGATTCTTGTTGTCTTCAAGGGCTTGTAAGAGTTGAAAAAGCAATCGAGATGCGCTGGTATTCATGTATTCGATATCAATATCGAATACAACCTTACTACATCGGAGGTTTCGTACCCAGGTAATCAAGGGAGCAAAAAACGAAGTAAGATGATCAGGAACTATCCTGCCTTCAATCTTCATTGATCCTTCCTGTAGAAATATTACCGTAGGTAACAGGTTGGTACCCTCAATGTAGATTTCTTCTTCCACTATCTGAGAGTTGTTCATCATGTTTGGTCATTAATACAATATAGGTTAACCTCTAATACGATAGATTTTGTTTCAGGATTGTTATGTTTGATGAACGTAATAAATCTAATGATGATGTAAATACAAATATTGATTAAAGAACGTGGTATAACATCCGCCATTATAAGGAATAAAATATCTTAAAATCCATTAATATTTCGTAAATTTGCATACTGAAAGATCAGATGAAATAATGCATGGCTTAAGGGATCGACAATGAGGACAAAACTTTTAAATTGGCTGAAACGTTATGGCCCGCTTGGGTTGATTTTTATCGTAGTAAAATGGCTGATTTCTTTAGCCATCATCTATGGTGTCAGTAGGTTTTTTGATCAATAAAGAAGTTGATCTTACCTGCTTGGTCAAAAAACAGGTTGGGGCGGAATTTTAGAGCAGGGAACAGCACCTCTTCTCTCGCAGTTGAATGAATATAGTAAGCCAACTCTGATGGTAGGTTCAAAGCCGATTGTATTGAGACGTAATTCCATAAATGGGCGGATACATTTCTTAAGTGTTATACCAAGGCCACCCTCTATAGCCGGGTATGAAAAACGGGCATTCTCATCATCCGAGTCTTCATAGTTAATCCATCCATTATAGGAGAGATTTGCCAGTCCGTAAAAGATCCACTTATTTATTTTATAAAATCCTAAATGGACGCTTGTACCGGCATAAAATTCAGATACCTCATTAAATGCGGGGAAATACGAAACTTGCGGAACTATGCTGAGGCCTTCCAGGAGCTTTAATTTCTTTAATGGAAATTCAACCCTCGCATCCAGACCAACACCCTTGGTTTTAAAATTATATACTACTCCGCCGCCTAATCTGTACTCGCTGGCGGAGGTATTTATACTATATATAATCAGGATAAAAATGATCCCCGTTTTTATTAGATCTCGTTGCATCGGTTGGATAATGTTAACAGGTTATTATCAATAATGTATTTCACTTTGCACCTTTTTAAGCATTTGAATATAGTAATGAAACGTATTATTTCCCGATTTATTTATGTGGAGTTATAAAAACTGGTGAGATCTCTTTTTTATTGTTGAACTGAGCGAATGTGAATTAACTGGATTAGGGCTCTCACATTAAAGTTGAAAACTAAGGGGCTGTCTCAAAAGGTTTTTCAAACGTCATTACGAGCGAAGCCCTGCCTGTACTGCTGTTTCGGCAGGCAGGGCAGTAATCTTATTTTATTAATAATCAATTGATTGCCTGCTGGCCGGCAAGGCAGGCTTCATTCGTACCGAAGTCTCGGTACTTCTTCGCAATAACGAAAACTGAGCCTTTTGAGACAGCCCCTTAGTTTTATGCTAGGTTATTATGACACTGTATAACAATGATACCGTATGCTTAAATGTATTATTTATCGAGAACAATTAACTTCTGGTACGAGACTTCCTGACCGTTCTCAATTACACATAAATACATACCCGGTAATACGCTGGCTGAATTCTGATCACGACCATCCCATTGTATACTTTGTGCACCGGGATCATTAGCTGTTAATACTCTGATCAGGCTGCCTTCCGAATCAAAAATTTTAATACAAATTTTTCCTTGCATCACCGGTAAGTTCGTAAATGTGATCATGCCGCCTGATGGATTAGGGAAAATAATAATATCCTTCGCTGATATTTCACCGGGATTCGAGATAGGAGGCTCTTCATTCTCATAAGTAAACTTCGAAACATCAGAACAAACCATAATGCCATCGTAAAAATTAACAGTATAATACATATAGGTTTTCCCCAGTGTTGCAGGTCTGTATAAACTCAGTCGCGTTGTTGTATTGGTGGTGAAATTGACCATCGTATAGAAATTAATATCCGAGGTTTTTTCGTAATATGCAACAGCATCTCCTGCATATTGGGGCATTTCAAAGAAGGTGTGTGCCGTTGCATTTATCTTGCTTATAAAAGCAGTAGGAGCATGTTCATAGCCATCTGCCTGCAACGCTTTAAATTCAATAATCCTGACTGTGTCATCATCACTGTTGGAGAACGAGGGGAAAGTCAAACGTATATAACGCATGGTATCAGGCTCTAGGGTATCTCGACTGTACAGGGTAATTGTATCATCCCGTTCCGATTGATCTGCCAGCATCGTCCAGTCGGTCGAATTCAGCGATCCTTCAATAGTGTATTGATAGCCTTTATTGGCATCGGCAGAGAACAGCAACTGAAAATTGTCAATCACTTTTTCCGATCCCAGGTCGATGATTGCAGTGACTGGCAAACCAGCTGCTATCCATGTATTGGCAAGTTCACCATCCGTCAGGTTTGCGCCTGAGTTTTCCAACGTCTGATCGGATGCTACTGTTGTATTCAATGCCACATTTGTATCCGACACAACAACTATGCTCGAGTCAACCAAATAGTTAAATAATATGCGTGCAATATAATTGTTGCCTCCCGAGTTAGGGTGAACTCCATCGGAGAAATAGTATGGAACATTTTCAGTGAAAGAATACAGATCAATGAGCTGAACATCTCTGTTATTGGCAACAGAATCAATAAGCGGGATTATTTCATCATGAATTACAGTGTTGTTAATATCATACACTCCTGAAAATGCTTTCGCAGGCGTACATATGTATATTTCAGGATGTGAATCCAGCCCGGCAAAAGAGTCTACCATAGCCAGATAGTCGGTATAAAATTCGTCTTTATAAGTCCAGTTATAATATTTACTGTCGTTTGTACCCAATTTAATGATTACTTTATCAGGTTGAAACGCAACTGCATCGGCAAATGCCTGTTCATCCCAATAGGTATTATCGCCGTTTTTAAGCATTGTTGTACCGGATATTCCATAGTTTACCACATCCCAGCCTTCGCCCAACAATACATCAAGCTGGTATGGAAAAGTAATGGTGCCCTGGCCCATGGTAATACTGTTTCCGATACAGGCTACTTTAATATCTTGTGCAATAAGATTTCGGAAGCTCCCAAATTCCAATACCGTAAATGAAAGGAATAGAATGATGAGTGTTTTTTTCATAGCGTTTAAATCTAAGATTATTAAATAGGTTTAGCAATTTTCTTTACCTGCTGAAGTATTCTGAGTGTTATAAAAACAAGAAGTATATTTCCTACTAAATTAATATAAAATTAAAAATTCGTGCATGGGCTATAGTATACAATGGAGTCATTCAACAGGAATTGTTTATTAAATATCACTACTGTCCGATTAAAATATTTTTTAAAATTTCAAAACCGATGAATTTAA
>CAZWIU010000195.1:0-3892 GCA_964634105.1 uncultured Bacteroidales bacterium
TTACCACAATTTACATCTTGATTCCTGATCTACGCTTCGCTACATCAGGAATGTTAATATGCATTACCTTGTTACTACAAATGCTTTCTTTGTGACATGCCGGTCTCCCTGATCATTGTATGCTTCAAAATAAAGTGCATAAAACCCAGTGGGTAGTATATTCCCGTTGGTATCCCTCCCATTGAATACATAGGTTCCTTCCACACCTGATAGTTGCCCATTTGCCAAGATCGCCATCTGTTGCCCTTCAATATCGAAAATCATAATCCGTACCATATAGCCGGGTTTATCCATCCGGTAAAAAATGGTCAGCTCATCATCCTTCCCATCTGCAACGGGAGTGATGGCTTCGGGCGTAACATTGACTATTAATGAGCTAACCACTATATCTGACGTCTGAGAGTTCTTCTTTGCGGGAGTCATATAGCCTGCATCCGATGAAGCTGAATGCCAATTCGAACCATCCAGTCCTGATCGTTCCGGTGAAATCCTTTCAAGGGATATTCCTTTTGTATCGGTGTAAATATCATGGTGCTGTGTTGGCTCATAAAAAGCTACATCGAGGATGTTTTTATTCTGATCGAGCAAAAAAACTTTACTCCCGCTATTTGGCAGTATTGGCATATCGGACATATATATTATATGGCCCGCCTGATCGAAAATACCCGGCCGGTCAATATTTTCAAACTTTGTAGTTATTATTGCATATGTCCCGGGCATCAATGGCCAGTGTTCTTCAGTTATTCTTCTGCCTGAATCTTCGGGTTCTCCGATTATCAGACAGTAATTTTTTATATCAATTGTTTTCTGTGAATTGTTATACAACTCAATATATTCATTCAAACCTTCTTCCGGATCGTACATTATTTCATTGATCAAAATATCTCCACTATCGGCCGGCTCAGGTACAGCGAAAAATGTATTCATAGTCTCCAAAAGCCTTGCCCCGGAACAATCGCATAAATCGGAAGTTATCTTTATTTCATAGTTATTGCCCGCGTGGAATGAATCATTAAAACAAAGTTCAACCTTATCTGTAAATGGCCAACCAACATTTATGGATGAAGGATTTCCTATAGCATGGTCAATCGAATAAAATTGCCTGTTGGCGACCGATGAACTATCCAGTGGCTTCGAGAAATACAACATAAGCGATCCCGAATCGCTCACTGCCGCTCGCCATAGAGTAGAGAACTTGCTTATTTGCTTCGGTTGGAATACTGAATTTTTCTCTCCTGGAGTACCTCCCTTATAACTTTCAGACTCTTTCCAATTCATACTCCCGGCACACGGATCGGTCGGGTCAATCATTTCCAGAGACCATCCTCCCTCCTTCTTATGACTGTCATTAAACCATTCATCACTGTATTCTATTGCATGAATGAGCTTCCCTGACTGATCCTGCAATCGGATCTGTGCCCCACTGTTCCTGAGTGCAGGCATATTCCCAACTGAAATTACAAACAAGCCCGGATTAAATTGTGGTGCAAATTCGCGATCGCATAAAACAACACATTTTCTTGATGGCAATATAAAAGGGGGAAGTGAGATGCCCCTTGTATTGACAAATAATTTCCAGTTGTTGAGCCAAATGTTTTCTGATGAAACGTTATAGAGTTCGATATACTCCGCTTCTGGCAGCATTACGGGAGGTGAAGGATCAGCAAAGATTTCATTGATAATGACATCTCCCGACCCGGGATAATAGAATGTGAATAATCGATTATCGGCTTCAATGCTGTTACCGGATGCATCGGTGACAGTGGGTGTATGTAGCTGATAAAAGTTCCCGGGCGTGAGTGGATTTGTCAGAAATAATTGCTGCCTGTCAGAAATATTTCCGGTTGTTTCGCAGCACCCGATATCATCGATGCGCCAGGTTTCGTCCTTTCCGGTAGTAACAGGTTCTGAAAATTGTACTTCTATTTTATGAGGAGAAATAATTGCTACCTGAACTATATAAGGTGACTCATTATCTGTTGTGAAAGAACCATCAATTAAGAGATTATCAAAACTGAATCCGAGATCGTATGTAGCTGTATATCGATAATAAAGTATGATTGTGTTAATTGTTGATATTGAATGCTCCACCAGACTTCCAAGTATAAAATAACCTGTCCCTGAAGTGTCTAATGCAATCGTGTAAAGGCCATTTTCCGAACGATCTATGCTAAAAGACACGACCTGGTGTGATGAAATATTTTCCTGCCAGTTAAAACCTGTATTAAAAATAACCTGCACCTTCCCATCTGAGACCTTCCAAATCATAAGTTCGTCTGTATTCCCTTCGTAATTTACTCCTAATACCAATCCGTTTACCAGTCGGCCATGCTGGTCAGGAAATGAATGATCAGATAGAAATACTGCCCAGTTATTCGAAGAAGATGGATTATGATCGTAGCGCAGCATAAAATCCCATCGGCATGGACCCGCCTCAAGATCAACCGGTGAATGAATATACCCAATCCAGTCGCATCCTGAAACAGTATCATCGTAACAATGTGTTAATGAATAGTTGCCCCCGATCGCATTTTCTCCCGATAAACACCAATGCGTATTATAAGGCTGATACCATCCAGTAAGATTGCTGCTTTCAAAATCGATTGAAAGAGGCTGGCCTAACGAAATCACAGGTATCATAAAAAAAACAAATACCAGTATTTTCATTGACGAAAATAATTACGAATTTTGCCTAACAAAAGCGTACTAAAAATACATCTTAATGAAATGAAAATAAATCCCTCCGTTGGGATTTTATTTTAATTATAAGTTTAACCATTTATATACGGAGAATATCAGAATGAAAGTCGCAATTGTTGGTGTTAGTGGTGCTGTGGGCCAGGAATTCCTGAAAGTTCTTGATGAACGTAATTTCCCGATGGATGAGTTAGTCCTGTTCGGTTCGGAACGGAGTGCAGGAAAAACATATACCTATAAAGGGAAAACACTTACCGTTAAAGAACTTAAACACAACGACGACTTTAAAGGTGTCGACATTGCACTTGTTTCTGCAGGGGCCGGCACTTCCAGAGAATTTGCATCTACCATTACCAAACATGGAGCAGTGATGATTGATAATTCAAGCGCATTTCGTATGGATGAAGATGTGCCTCTGATAGTTCCCGAAGTAAACCCTGAAGATTGCAGGAACAGGCCGCGTAACATCATTGCCAATCCAAATTGTTCAACCATTATTATGCTGGTAGCCATTAAACCGATCCATGACCTTTCACCTATAAAACGGATTCATGTGGCAACCTATCAGGCATCGTCGGGAGCCGGAGCTGCTGCTATGCAGGAAATGGAGGACCAGATCAAACAGGTACTGGCAGATCAACCAATAAAAGTTGAGAAATTCAAACATCAGCTTGCATTTAATGTGATCCCTCATATTGATGTTTTCCTGGATAATGATTATACAAAAGAAGAAATGAAAATGCATTGGGAAACGCGAAAGATGATGCATGCCGATATCAATGTAAGCGCCACTACTGTTCGCGTACCGGTATACCGCGCCCATTCCGAAGCTGTGTGGGTTGAAACAGAGGATGTGCTGACAGTTGAACAAGTCAGGGAAGCAATGAAGCAATCTCCGGGATTGGAAATTGAAGACGATCCGAAAAATGCAGTATATCCCATGCCACTTTTTGCAGCTGGAAAGGACCCTGTTTATGTGGGCAGGCTGCGTAAAGATTATACCCACCCAACAGGTATTACATTCTGGTGTGTCGGCGATCAGATCAGGAAAGGAGCTGCCCTGAACGCTGTCCAGATTGCCGAATACATGGTGGAGAACAAATTATTGTAACAGACTTATTACCTGGTAACGATCTTAGCATTAAATAGGGTTTGCTGATTTTCTCAGCATAAATTATTAGCAAAAATTAAATTT
>CAZWIU010000196.1:0-3891 GCA_964634105.1 uncultured Bacteroidales bacterium
GCTCGTTCGGGTCTTGCACCCTATAGAACAATGGCATGCATAGCGCACAAAAAAAACGATGAGTAAATCTCATCGTTCTAAAATGCTTTATATTATATAGTGATTGGGTTTACAGCTAGGCTTCATTTGATACTTCCGGTGCAGAATACACCATGTATCCGAGAAAGAGGATGCATACAACCGGTATACTTAATGCTATCAGCATATCAATTTTTTTAATTCCATCACAAAAATACATTTTCGTCACTAAAAAACAAACATTCGTCAAAAAAAATAATCTATGATCTCTGATTCTCTTTGTAGAAACGCTGTTAATTTGCTGAAATACAATACGGAATATGGTTGAAAAATAGAGCTTTACCTATACAATAAAATTTTTGCTCTTTGATTTTGCTGATGATCAGCAATCATACAACCAATATTAAATACGTATTTCAATTTAATTTCACCTTAACGCTGAGTGCGTATTCTGTTGAATGATATGCCTTAAAATAGATTCTGATAAAATTTATTCTTTCAATTGGTAAGTCTGTGTTAAAAACAAAACTTCCTAAGTTATCCTTAAGTCCATCAATCTCTGCTAATACCTGTTCATCTTATTTTAACAGTTGAATCAGTTTAATAAGTATCTTGAATTCTTCGGAAACAGAAATGTAGGAATCTAATGGACAATATATTAACTCTGGTCTGATTATTTGACATGAATTACTGGATGTTTGTTGATTTCCCTTCAGAGCCCATTCATTTTGTTGTTGATAGCCGACATCAGGGATAATTATAGTCTGTTGCGATAGCCTGAAATAAAGGTTCCTTTCACCTAAAAAAAGATTAGTAATTACGCCTGTGACCCTAATAAATTCTATTTCGATATACAAATCGGTAAAACTATTATCGGATGCCCGTTTTGAGGACAAATATCCGGATTTGATATCCTCTGTTATGATGAAACTAAAGTTGTCCAAACTGCTATTCAAGGGATAGCCAAGATTCTTTGGTAACGAAACAGGGATGTTAAGGTATAATATCCGCCCCACTCACCATGGCTGTCAAATGAGAAAATGAGAATACTATCGTTAACCAGGCAGGGATATTTTTTATTGCCCATTGTATTCATAAGCCCATTGATACGATTTGATTTGCCATATACATAGGAATCACGGTATGTAATGTATAAGTCCCATCCCCCTATCCCATCCGGAATATTTGAAACGAATACCAGTGCACTGCCTGTACTGTTAAGAGATGGATTGGTATTACTACAATCAAATGATTCAAAACTTACGTGCTCCTTTCTGTATAGACGTTGTCCATCGTCTTCGATTAAAACCGCACTCAGCTTTGGTCAAGTTTTTATTGTCCTGGGTCTGAATAATGGCTGAAAAAAGCACAAACAATGCGACTAATCCTGCCGCTAATTAAAGTATGTCAGGGTAAGTTTTAGGTGGCATCCGATATTTGTAACGCTATCTCAGATCAGAGTTTTTTTTAGCTTTTTAATCAGCAGTTTAACATTCGACTGCGTTTTCTCATCAAAATCGCTCAATTTAATATTCTTGGTTTCACAATAATTAATAAACTGAGAAGCCAGGATAGTTCTGGACAGACCTTTCTCAATGATATAGTCTGAATTTCGTTCTGTAATCCCTTCACGTTGTTGCAAGACGAATTTCTTAAAATCGAGTGTTGAGAATATGTCTTCAGGATATTCAAATTCTTCAAGGCGAATTATGCGTTGATCAATCTCATCCTGCTGAGCAAAAAAGAATGATTTTGACAAATCCGAAAGTATTTCGGAGGAACGGTTTTCGCCCATTAAAAGAATTGAAAAACCTACCTTCCATCCAAGCATAATATTGGCAAGTACAGGAATACTCGTAAGTCCGGTTGACGGTATGAATGAAGGTTCAGGCACAAGCTGGGCCAAGCGGCAGAATGCATTCAGATAGTAATATGTTAATGTATCTTCAACAATAATATTATACTTGGCCCGAATAAAATCCTGGTTGTGGATTTTAACCCCCATGAGAGAATAAACAGGTGACAGTGTATCCATGGAGGCAGAATAGAGCGACTTTGTATCAAGGACAATGGTTTCACTCCGGTCATCTTCTTCGTTGGCTCTCTGGACCGCTAAAATTCGATACAGCTTGTTTACGTCGATGAGATGGGGAGAATGCGTACAATATATAATCTGCATTGATTCCCGGATATCTTCAAAAACTTTAAGAACATCTTCCTGTGCGCGTGCATGCAGGCTCAATCCAGGTTCATCGATAAGAAGGATCCTGGAGGATTGATCCTGTTTTGCGGTTGCTTTGAGTTCGAGATAAAACGAAAGAAACCATCTGACACCCCTGCTCCTTTGTTTAGGATAAAGTCGTTCCTGTTTATCCTTAATCCAGAATTCGAGGTATGGCTTACCACTTTTTTCAGGGTGAGTATAATCGTAATGTTCCAGTTCGAAACTGAGCATGATTTTATTATTCTTCCCTACATTCTGGCTCCAGTAATCCTGAAAGTTGATTGTTATCTCACCATTCAGGTTTTCAATTTTTTGTTTAAGGATACGATGGTTCTTTTCACGAAAAAAGCTTGCATCAAGACCGGCCACCATAAGGAAATTTCGTGCAGCTTTATACCCTTCAGCAACTGAATTTTCATTTAAAATATCTTCGAGATCGATTTTATTTGGAAGGAGGCTGCTAAAATCCTCAAAAAATTCAAATGGAGGAACGTATTCGGAAAGGCTAGCCCCTATATCAAAAATCGTATACAGATCCCGTTCTGATTCTATCTGTTTTCTGGTCTCTAATTCAGCAGTTTTATAATCTGTACCTGCTAAAACCTTCATGGCAATCAGCTTCAGCAGTTCCTCCTCCTGCAGGGCAAGTTGAAGTTTATTATCAACAGCAACTTGTTCAACCTGCAGTTGCTGGATTTTCTTATATGCCAGTTTTTGATTTCTTTGGCTTGATGAAATTTCATACTGATGCTCCGACTCTTTTATCTGCTTGCTGATTAATTCTTTCTGGTTGAACAAATCGCCTGCCTTTCTGATAGCATCGTTACAGGCACGACATACAGATACTTTTTCAGATAGTTCCTGGGTTTTATACTTCAGTTTTTCATATGACTCCACCTTGATTTTAAAATCCTGTTCTGAAGCTTGGTATTGTTTCTCAAAACTTTCTACTGTTTTTTCGGCTATAAGTTTTTCATCGGGCAGCTTTGCTTTGTTAAACGCTTTGCGTGCATTGTCTAGTCCCTTTCTAGTCTCTGTTAAAAGAAGCTGCGCTTCCTCCTTTAACTTTTCAGCAACTTCCAATTCCTGAAATACTTCTTCCGACAGTTTGATCAGATCAGAAATTTCGTTTTGTGTTCTTTCCTCAACGGAAGCTTTTTCAACTTCCTTCTTTTCATAGTAATTCAGTATTTCATCGCTGGAAATAAATAGAATGCTTGTTCGATCAGCTTTCCATGTACGTGTTAAAATAAAATCTTTCTTCTCTTTTAAGATATTAAGCAAATCGGATGGAACTTTGCTGCTATCGAGCATGTTTAAAAGATTGCCATTATCAAGTTCAAACTGACAGCTCACTATCGGAAGGGACAGGTCGCTGCGAAGAACATCTTCGTTAATGATTCCTGTATGGTAACTATATAGCGCTTCCAGCACTGATGTTTTGCCCGATTCATTTTGCCCGATAAGTGCAGTAATATTATCATGGGCTAACTTACACCAGCCGGAATGAACAATTGAACGATAATTCTGAATATTAAATGAAACTAATCTCATGGAATCCTTTTATTGAGCCATAGCATTCAATATTTTATTGCACTATTGTCCGGTTAAATTCAATGTTTTTTATATTTCGTACCTACGGCACTTTT
>CAZWIU010000197.1:0-3789 GCA_964634105.1 uncultured Bacteroidales bacterium
AATTCGACTTACCCCCGATAACTATCGGGGTCATATCATGATATTCATGAAAATTAAGTCTCATTAATAAATATACCCAACAACAGCGTAATGCTGACATGGATAACTTAAGCTATGCCAAACTTAAGTATTCCTTGAACCATCAGGATACAACATGTATAATTGCATACCTGAAAACCGATACTGAAATCAACTCTTATCCCTGCAAAGCAAGTTGGATTCGTTTTACGAAAAAGTGGGAACCAACATCGTTTTGCATGAATGTTGAATTAAAAGCAGGAACCCGGGTAATGTTACGACCTGGCTGGCCCGGTTTTTCGGCAGTCTTTCCGGACAATACATTATCAGATGATTATAAATGCAAAGGAGGCGGCGGAATATAAGGAGTTCAGACAACATTCTATCCTTCCGGTAAACTGCTTGAATTTTTTACAGATGAAAATATTACAATTGATAGCATTACCTGTATAGGCATAACCGATGATGATAAGATTATTAAAAAAGGTACTATATTACGGATCGATACAATCGGAAAAATAATGGATTATGAACAGACAAAGAAATACTTTAATGCTCAGTCTGATTGCTTTGATAAGCGTTAACAGTTTTTCGCAGCCACCTGCCAGACAATTTTTCGTCGCCATTGACGGCCTTGCCCCAGCTGTAAAATTTGGTATGGAAAAAAACATATCGGAACGGTTTTCCCTGAAAGGTTCAGCTGGATTTTGTTTAGTCGGGCCAAGTTTATTATCCTATAATTTTTTTGCTTCATATAAACTCACAAAACCCGAAAAAGCTTTTGGGGTGAATATAAACGTTGGTTTTCTTGACAATTATATTGAGGTTATCTCACCTATGTTCTCACTTGGATTAGGAGGCGGTTTTGGAGTCTGTTATACATTCCGGAATTACTCGAGATTAACCGTCCGGGCAGGAATACTAACAGGCCCGTCGATAGATAATCAGGAATTTATGATGTTAACACTTCCAAATT
This sequence comes from uncultured Bacteroidales bacterium, assembly GCA_964634105.1. Taxonomy (GTDB): domain Bacteria; phylum Bacteroidota; class Bacteroidia; order Bacteroidales; family UBA10428; genus UBA10428. The sequence goes on from CAZWIU010000197.1 coordinate 995, forward strand.
TCGGAATTGAATACGCTTTCGCATGTAACGAACACCCTAACAAAAAAGAATAGATACAGTATTATAAATCTTCAGTGATTATTGCGATGGTTCAATCTATATTCATTACAGGCATGAAGTTTTTGTTGTATTGCATCGTCCATTTTAGCCTCTCACCTACCGTATGAATAACACTTATTACGTATTGCTCTCAGCTGTCATTCTTGGCACAACAGCAGGCATTTCACCCGGACCTTTATTGGCGTTGGTTATTACCGAAACGATAAAATACGGTAAAAAAGAAGGGATAAAACTTGCCCTGGTCCCATTTATAACCGACCTGCCCATAATCTTGATTTCAATTCTATTTCTTTCAACTATTTCTCAAAGCGATACAATCCTGGGAATTATTTCTTTATCAGGTTGTATTTTCCTGATCTACCTGGCCTGGGGCAGCCTGTTTTACAAAAAGGAGGCTGCCCCGATAGCAGTGAATCCTCAATCGTTTAGAAAAGGAATAATAACCAATTTCCTGAGCCCTCACCCCTATTTATTCTGGATATTTGTCGGGGGCAACTATGTAGTTGACGCGTATCAGCAAAGCCCTATAGCTGCTGCAGCTTTTCTACTGCTCTTCTATATCTGTCTCACCGGATCTAAAATGTTGGTGGCCCTGCTGACAGAGAAATTCAGAAACATTATGAGCACCAGGGCTTATGTTTATACGATCAGGGTACTGGGGGTCGTTCTTCTCTTGCTTGCATTACAACTTTTAAAAGAAGGTGTTAATTTTATATTTTGAGTGAACCAACATTTTAACTAACTTAACATCAGCAATAAAAAAGCTGTCAAATCATATATTTCAAAACTATGCGCAAGATTGTGCTCTTCATTGCAACAAGTCTGGATGGTTTCATTGCCGGGAAAGACGGAGATACCGACTGGCTTTTTACCGACGGCGATTTTGGTTACAATGATTTCTATCAATCGATAGACACTACCCTCATGGGATATAATACCTACTATTACATCCGACATTTTCCGGAATTTCCCTATCCTGACAAGAAGAACTATGTGTTTACCAGAAAGCATCGTAACGAGGATGATAATCCCGTCGAATTCATCTTGGGCGATGTGGTTGAATTTACTCACAAATTAAAAAAAGCTGGTGGTAAAAATATCTGGCTCGTTGGCGGTAGCCAGATCAATTCTATTATGCTGAATGCCGGCCTGATCGATCAGATGATTATTTCTGTTCATCCTGTTGCCCTGGGGCAGGGAATAAAGCTATTCCGTGACGAGAGCCTTAAAAAACTCAGGTTTAACCTTGTGAATCATCAGGTCTTTCCCCGGGGACTTGTGCAACTTACTTATGAAAACAGGTGATAACGCCTGGTAATGGTATTCATGTTTCAGTATGATTTATAATACTTCCCGAATCCATCCTAAAAGGATATTTTTCTCTGTTCAGATTATATGTGCAATACTGATCATTCTTTCATCGTGCAGGAAAGATGATTCGTATATCAAATTTCACAACCCCCTGGCTCATCCGGAATCAGGGCCTCCGGCCGGAAATCCCGGCAGCGACTATCCTGTGCCTGTCGATGCCGGCCCTGAAGATGTTTCAAATCCCGACCATATCATTGGCGATGGAACTGCAGAAAGTTGTACCTGCGATGAAGTTATTAATGCTGTTGCCCTGGGAGGAAAAATTATATTTAATTGCGGCCCCGATTCTCTGACAATCAGGATGGACCGGCCAGCGAAAGTCTTTAACGATGCCGATCCCGACATTGTAATTGACGGCGGAGGCTTGATAACACTCAGCGGAAATGGCCGGTCGAGGATCCTGTATATGAATACCTGCGATCCGGATCAGCATTGGACAACCGATCATTGCCAGGATCAGGATCATCCCAGGCTCACGGTGCAGAATATTACCTTTGCCGATGGTAATTCAACAGCTGAACGCGAGTATGACGGAGGAGGGGCCATCTGGGTCCGGGGCGGAAGATTCAAGGCAGTGAATTGTCGCTTTTTTAATAACGTATGTGCCGATGAAGGGCCCGATGTGGGTGGTGCAGCAATACGTGTCTTCAGTCAATACCATAATTTACCGGTCTATCTTGTGAATTGTACTTTCGGCGGCGCTGAAGGATATGGCAACTGGGGTGCAAATGGGGGTGCAATAAGCAGCATTGGTGTCTCATGGACTATTATCAACTGCCTCTTCACGCACAACAGGGCAATAGGCAATGATGGTAATCCTGCTGAATCCGGAACACCAGGAGGCGGCAGCGGTGGCGCTATTTACAACGATGGAAATACGATGACCCTGACAATCCTGGGATCACGGATTGAATACAACGAAGCGAATGCCTATGGTTCAGCCATCTTTTTTGTTACGAACGACCACAGCGGCGATATACGCATCGACCAGTGCGTGATTATAAATAATATAGGCGGTTCTTGGTACCCGGTATATCCGCAGATTTCAATGCATGCCGATACACATATCGAGGCGACAAACAGCGTCATTGAATAATTCCTGTTGAACATTACGTTATTTCTCAACGATAAAACATTTCTGGTTTGCCAGTTTATCAGCATTCAGCATGGACATCCTGTTATACTATTACTGTATAGTTGTCTCAGCAAATACAATTTATTTCAGCCAAAGTTATAGCGCACCTATTACGATGGGCTCATATAGTATAAATTGATTTTCTTATAATTGATTTATCTCTCCGCAAACCGCTAATTAGGGTTTGCTGATTTTCTCAGCATAAATTATTAGCAAAAATTAAATTTAC
>CAZWIU010000198.1:0-3782 GCA_964634105.1 uncultured Bacteroidales bacterium
TCATTTTTTACCTTGGTTTAAATCTATGGATTTCCAATCCATAGTGGTTTAATTGTTTCTGTTTAAAACTTGAACCTTAAAACGATACAACCACCCAACTTTAGAACTTTAGAACTTTAGAACTTTAGAACTTTACAACTTTAGAACTTTAGAACTTTAGAACTTTAGAACTTTACAACTTTACAACTTTACAACTTTACAACTTTAGAACTTTACAACTTCACAACTTTACAACTCAACAACTCAACAACTTTTCATCTCTCTGCCATTGGAACTATTACACGAATAAACACGAACAACAAATATCAGCTGGAAATGGACTTTTTAACAGAACTTCAAGAACTGATCGAGGACCGCAAAAGAACAATGCCCGAAGGATCTTACACAACCTCTCTTTTTCGCGATGGTATAAATCGCATTGCACAGAAAGTAGGGGAGGAGGCGATTGAATTAATTATAGAATCGAAGGATAACCACCCTGAACTATTTTTGAATGAAGCAGCCGACTTGATGTATCATTATATGGTACTGCTTTCTGCCAAAGGATACCGGATTGAACAGGTGGTGGAAGTCCTGAAAGCAAGACACAGGAAAAGTTAAGCAATTAAACAAAGTGCTGAATACATTATGTAGATCACAAAGTTTGCTTGTGATATTCCGAACTTCTATCTTAGATGGACAAAATAGCATTATTTTCATATCAATAACATGCTTTCATGAAACACACCGAGCTTGGAAACACTGGTATCAGCATACCCTCTGTCATCTTTGGCACAAGTGCTTTGGGGAATCTATATAAAGCACTCGATTATAATACGAAAAAGCATATCGTTAAAGAATGCCTGACGCATGTTTCTAAACCTGTTGTGTTTGATACAGCCGGAAAATATGGAGCGGGATTAGCACTTGAAATGCTGGGGAAAATTTTACATGATTTGGAGATTATGCCTGATGATGTGATCATCAGTAACAAGCTTGGTTGGTTGCGCACACCATTATCAGGTATAGAACCGACTTTTGAAAAAGGTGTTTGGGCTGACCTTAAATACGACGCCCTGCAAAACATTAGTTTTCACGGAATGCTGGAATGTTGGGAGCAGGGCAATGCTTTGCTTGGAAACAACTTTAAGCCTCAGCTTGTGTCGGTACATGATCCTGATGAATATCTTGCCCTGGCTCGCAATGAGTCGGAATTCCAACGTTTTTTTGATGATATAACCGAAGCATACAAAGCATTGTCTGTACTCAAATCGCAAGGGCAGGTAAAAGCAATCGGCATAGGTGCAAAAAGCTGGAAGGTCATCAGACAAATCGCAGCGGAAGTTGAACTCGACTGGGTTATGTTTGCAAACAGCCTGACGATTTATAACCATCCGAAAGAGCTGCTCGAATTTATGGAAGAGCTCCGAATAAAAGGAATAGGCATTATCAATTCAGCTGTATTTCATGCCGGATTTTTGACAGGTGGTGATTTTTTCGATTACGTTAAAATAAAACCCGATTCTGCCGCAAATAAAGCAAAATTTGAATGGAGGAATAGTTTCTTTTCTGTGTGTAATAAGTTTAATGTTACTCCTGCAGCTGCCTGTGTTCAGTTTGCTATGACTCCCCCGGGGGTTCTCAGTATTTCATTGAATACATCTTTACCTGGTCGTGTTAAGGAAAATGTAGAACTTATTGAACAGAAGATTCCTCATGGTTTTTGGGAAGAAATGATCAGAGCAGGATTGATAGATAAAGATTATCCTCACATTTGTAATGTCTTAACCTGATAATAGCAGATCAACAATGAAAAAGATGAATGCCGCGGTATTAACCGAATATAAAAAGATTGAGTGGAAAACTGTCGATATACCAGTGATAGCTGGAAATGAAGTATTAATAAAGGTAGGATATGCCTGCATTTGCGGGAGCGATCAGCATGTTTTCCTGGGCGAATTCCATCCCCGGACTACCTTCCCGCTGATACAGGGTCACGAATTTGCCGGTACTATCGTGGATACAGGACCGGATGTTAAACTTGTTAAAAAAGGCGACAGGGTTGCAGTGGATCCCATTATCTGGTGCGGCCATTGTCCGGCGTGCAGAATAAAACATTATCCGGCCTGTTCCTCACTAAAACTTGTAGGGATCGATCTTAACGGCGGTTTCAGTGAATTTATGAAAGTGCCGGAAACCATGCTCTATAAAGTTACAGATAAGATTCCCGATAAGCATGCCGCGTTGGTGGAGGTACTCTCGATTGGTTTTCATGCATGTAACAGGGCCAGGGTAAGCGAGGGCGACAGAGTGGTTATCTGGGGTGCAGGGAAGGTCGGACAGAGTATCCTGCAGGCTGTGAAAACCAAAACCCGCAACTCGGTTATCCTGGTCGATATTATCGATGAAAGGCTTTCTATCGCTAAAAAGGCATATAGTGATGTACTTACTATCAATGCAACTAAAACAGACGCAGAAAGCAAAATTAAAGAATTTACCGGCGGTGAAGGTGTTGATATTGCTTTTGAAGCGGTTGGTCACACGAAAGATATTCCGGGTGTTATCAATCCTGTGAGAGGGTGCATACAAGCTATCCGGGGCGGCGGGGTGGTATGTGTTCTGGGTTTGTCTTCCGAGCCGTCGCCCATTGTTATGCGTGAACTGATATGGAAGGAAGGTACCATTATTACATCACGCGTTTCACATGGCGAGTTTTCCGAAACCATCGATAACATGAACCGGAATACGCTGAAACCGGACGCTCTTGTCACTGATATCCTGCATCCGTCCCAGGCTCAAAAAGCATTTGAAATGCTGGAGGAGGAACCTCAGAAACATCTGAAGATCATGTTAAAGTTCAGCGAATGAATATAGATGCCCATCAGCATTTCTGGATCTATAACCCTGTAGAATATGGTTGGATAAATGACGGGATGAAGATCTTACAACGCGATTACCTTCCCATAGACCTTCTCCCTGAGTTGGAAAAAGCAGGCATGTCAGGATCGGTTGTTATCCAGGCCCGGCAGACCATTAAGGAAACACGGTGGCTGCTGCAACTGGCTGATCAGTTCGATTTCATAAAAGGAGTCGTGGGATGGGTCGATCTGTGCTCAGGAGATAATTTATTACGCCAGCTCGATGAATTCTGCAGGTCGGATAAATTTGTCGGCGTGCGCCATGTTTTGCAGGATGAGCCCGACGATCAATTTATGCTCAGGGACGAATTCCTGAATGGAATCAGCCGGCTAAATAGCTATAAACTGACATACGACCTGTTGCTATTTCCAAAACATCTTCCTATAGCTAAGATCCTTGTTTCCATGTTTCCCGATCAGAAATTTGTGCTCGACCATATTTCCAAACCGGATATTAAAAGCAGGACGTTCAATCCCTGGAAGGAAGACCTTTTCGAACTGGCAAAAAACATGAATGTATGGTGTAAACTTTCAGGCATGGTAACAGAAGCGGATTGGAAAAATCAAACCCCGGAAGATTTTATTCCCTATCTCGATATCGTCTTCTCAGCATTTGGTACCGGTCGCCTGATGATTGGCAGCGACTGGCCTGTATGCCGGCTTGCCGGAGAATATGGCGAGGTGACTGGCATTGTTAAGGACTATATTGCTGATATGGAACACTCTTTACGGCGCGCCATCTTAGGGGAAAATTGTATTGATTTTTATAGTCTGATGTGAACTCAGGAAGGAATCCGATCATAGTTTGTTTACCATCCTGATAAATTCATCACCCGAGTTTGACACTTAAAATTTTTAACATGCAGATATTCAATGCAAAAGCAT
>CAZWIU010000199.1:0-3730 GCA_964634105.1 uncultured Bacteroidales bacterium
TTGTAATACAAACATTTATCTACTTTGAAATAAAAAATCAGCAAACCCTAATTAAATACCTTTGTTAAGATTGTATTGCACAGAATACGTGAGGCTGATTACCACCCATTATTCACCCTGGTTATCGACAACAGGAATTGCTAATTATTCGAAAATCCACTTAATGATATTGCGTTTTATAGGTGTGTAGGGAACATATCTGATTGGCGGCTCAAACCAGGTAGGTTTATCCAGGATACTTTTATAATGGGTAAATGTATCAAACCCGGCTTTACCATGATAACTCCCAATTCCGCTCATTCCAACTCCTCCAAAAGGAAGATTGCTGTTAGAGAGATGTACTACACTTTCGTTTATTGCGCCACCTCCGAAAGATAATTCCTTTAACAATTTATTAATCTGATTTCTGTTTTTGGAATAAATATAGCAAGCCAGGGGCCTGGGTCTTTCTTTTACTTTTTTGACAGCATCGTTAAGATCTGTGTAGGATATTACCGGCAAGATCGGTCCAAAAATTTCATCCTGCATTATTTCGTCTTCAAAGGAAACATTTCGCAGGATGGTGGGAGCAATATACCGCTGATCTTTATTAGTTATGCCTCCATGGTATAATTTGCTCTTGTCAATAAGCTTGTGTAAACGAATAAAGTTCTTTTCGTTTATTATTCTTGTATAGTTTTCACCAATCATACTATGGCCATTATAATTCTTGCCAATCTCCTTTTTCATAGCTTCTAACAGTTTTGCTTCAATGGAGCTGTCAACAAGCAGATAATCTGGAGCTACGCATGTCTGACCTGTGTTTAAATATTTAGCCCACACAATTCTTTTGGCAGCTATCTCTATATCGCAATCGGAAAGCACAAACGTAGGACTTTTCCCTCCAAGTTCCAGTGTAACAGGCGTCAGATGTTTTGCAGCAGCCTGATAGATAATTTTCCCTACCGGAATGCTCCCGGTGAAAAAGATCTTGTCGAACCGATGTGAAAGCAAATCAGTTGTTATTTCAGTACCTCCTTCTACCACATGAAAATAGTTTTCAGGAAAATTCGTATTGATAATGTTGGCCATAGCTTCAGAGGTTTTTGATGGCAGTTCGCTTGGCTTTAAAATTACTGTATTGCCTGCAGCGAGAGAGGTAACGGCCGGAACTAACGAGATCTGGTACGGGTAGTTCCAGGCACCAATGATCAATGTTACTCCAAGAGGTTCGGGGAGGATGTAACTTCTTGCCGGGAAATTAGGCAGGTCAGTACGTACTCTCCTTACTTTACTCCACTTTTTAATGTTTTTCAGAAGAAGATTTATCTCGTGATATATCAAACCAATCTCTGTCAGGTAGGTTTCGAATTCAGATTTACCAAAGTCTTCGTAAATAGCTTTATAAAGAATCTCTTCATTTGCTTTGAGGACTCTCTTAAACTTCTTTAATTGATCAATTCTATAGGTTACATCTTTTGTCTTATTAGAATTGAAAAGGTCCCGTTGCCTGTTGATTAGTTTTTCTATACTCATTCCCTTCATGTTGAGATTATATTGATGGCTGTTAGGTTTTATTTTATCGATTGCTCTTTCTGCTATTGCTGTGATAGAAAGGGCAGGATTAACTCCAGGGTTTGCTGAGATCATCGAGCCGTCTATCACGTACATGTTTTTATAACCGAAAACCTCATTATTCAAATTGATTACTCCATGTGCTGCATCTTTTCCCATCACCGCTCCTCCCAGTATATGTGCAGTTGATGGTATGCCTGCCAGGGCTTCCAGCATAAAAGAGGTGGCCTTCCCATGGATGATCTCACAATATTTTTTGGTCAGCTCTAACGATTCGGGAATATCGGGAGTAGGCTTTACCCCTGTACTAACCGATGAAACCATCCAGCCGAGAAAATTACGCCTGAACCTTAAAGTACTGTCGACAGTTTGCATGAAAAGTAATATAGCAGTGCTTGTCGACCAGTTATTTATAAAATAGATTTTAAAATAGCTGAGCGGTGATTTCAGAAGCGATCCGATCATTTTAAGAATTCTCACAAATGCATTTTCCCCTGTTGTGTAGGGAAGATGCAGGAGTTTCCAGAAACCGGATCCTTTACCATATCTTACAACTTCGAGATGGCTGTTTTCGTCGGTATGGAGTATGCTCCCAATGGCAATACCTTTTGAAAGGTCTTTGTCTTTTTCCAATGTCGAGATACTAATCAGTGTTTCATTATTTGTTCTGATCTGATCGCCTAATTTATCCGACAGTCGTGGTAACGAGCTCTTTTTTAGTTTGAGTAACAGTTTCACGGTTCCAAGTACGCCACCCGAAAGCACGATCCCTTTGGCTGTAAATTCTTTCTTTCTTTTATTTATGCTGGTGCTGGCCCTGGTAATGACTCTATATCCTGAGGAGCCCGTTGTTCCATCCATCGGGATAATATTGATTACTTCGTTTTCAGCAAGGATTTCTGTACCATTTTTCTGCGCAAGGAACAGGTAGTTTTTATCAAGGGTGTTCTTAGCTTCATTCCGACATCCGGTCATACAGCTTCCACAGAAATTGCATCCTTTAATATCAGGTCCTTCACCTTCAAAATAGGGATCTTTGACCTTTATTTCTTCTTTACCGAAATAAACGGCAACATTGGAATGTTCAAATTTTTCTTCTTTATTAATATGCAGGGCAAGATCTTTCAATACCAGGTCGCCATCAAAAAGCTTTGGGTTTTTATTAGCGCCCAGCATTTTTAATGCTTTATAGTAAAATGGTCTGAGTTCGGTTTCCCAATCGGCCAGATCACTCCAGCTTCCGGTTTTAAAAAACCCCGACTTTGGTATAGGCAGCGTGTTGGCATAAACCAACGAACCTCCGCCAACCCCAGTTCCCGATATCGTGACAATATGCCTGAAAATACTCAGGCGCATAATTCCAAAAAACCGTAAAGAAGGTATCCAGAACCATTTCTTAAGGTTCCAGTTAGTTTTGGCAAAATCTTTTGCGTTGTACCATTTCCCTTTTTCAATCACCAGCACTTTATATCCTTTTTCTGATAGCCTTAGCGCACTGACAGAGCCTCCAAATCCGCTGCCAATAATTATATAATCATAGTTATTCTCCACTATTGTATATATTAATTATAGTATGATAATGCTGATGATTATAAATTAAAAATTGCCGGTTGGTGTGCTCCTTTTTATCACTTCCCATCAAATTGCATATCTATTGAAAAGGGATAAAGGTAACATGATCAGATAAGCTATAAAGATATATAAGGATTGGAAGTATTTACATAAATGTTTTATGATTTTCCCATATTGCTCAGAAAAGTAATGTGAGCTTATTGCATTTGCTTATTGTGGAAGGTGGCACAACTGACCTGAATCCTGTGAACGCATTTCCTGCCAGCCCTTAAACCTTAAGCGAATGAAAATAATCATAAATTATCACTACTGTCCAATTAAAATTTTTTTAAAATTTCAAAACCGATGAATTTAAAGAGAATAAGGATAAATCGCCACCTACGGGGCTCAAACTTTCGCATGTGACTTTTTCTACAGATAATTAGCCTCTGACCAGGCTAAAGGAAAGTACCGTAGGTACGAAATATTAAAAACATTGAATTTTACCGGACAATAATGATATCCAGTATGTAATATTTCATATCTTATCCAATATCCAATATCCAATAGCCAATAGCCAATATTTAATATCCAATCACTACTGTCTGATTAAAATATTTCAAAA
>CAZWIU010000200.1:0-3705 GCA_964634105.1 uncultured Bacteroidales bacterium
CTAACGGTTTGCGGTATGCGCAGTTGCCGCGATCGGAGCTACGTTCTTATCCACCGTGACCAAAGTTAAATTAAATGTTGCTAGTTTTGCATTTGAGGGTGCCGTAGCGTATAGCGAAGGCAACGCCCGGCAATTGCGTATTACCGCGTGTTAGGCACAGAGCGTAAATTCTTCTTAAACACCTTTTGAGAGAGACGAGATGGAAGGCTCTTTAAGCATTTTTGGTCTGTGTAGTGGCAATGCGCGAATGCTTAATGTGCCTGACAACGAAAGGATGGTAATTAAAAATGAGTAAGAAAGGCATTGTATATCCGATCATACTCATTTTTCTTATATAAAATCAAAATTTAATTCTTTACAAACTTGCCTGAAAAAGTATTATTAGTTGTCTCTATTAAATACCAGTAAACTCCAGATCGCAAAGCTGATAGGTTAATACATATTCGATTAGATGTATTGTAATCATTAGTATAACGTATTATTCCAATCTGGTCATAAATTATAACCCTTAAATCCTTGAAATCATCATTTTGACGTATTGCGATTGAGAGTTCGCTTTGCACAGGGTTTGGGAATACTAGTATCTCATCTGAAAATCCTGAAATACTTCCTTGCAAAGACTTGACAATCTCTTCTGCGGTTTTATCTGGTTCATATGCGGCAATTACCAGTGAGCTGTCAATAAGCCAAATCTTTTCCAATTCTTTGATATATTCCTTTTTTTTCTGTTGTTTCCTAAGCGTGTTATCAATCAGTGTTTCCAACTCCAATGTAGTTTTGAGCATAAGTCGGGCTTTCTGATCATTAAGATTCAGATCATCCGAATAGTCTTTCTGGATATCATTCGTTATCAGAAAATCGACACTTGTGCATTTATTATCTTCAATCTCTCCTACACTGGCTGTTAAATACGCTCCTAAATCAACGCTAAATCCATAATCCAGAACAATACTGTTCTGAGCTTGAATTAATGTTTCAGACCCGGACTCACAGCCAAAAGTAGAACCGTCAGTTGGTATTGTAATATCTCCAGAAATTAATATCTCTTCAGATTCTTCGTCTTCAATAAGTCCACTAGCTGAAAGAATATCACCGTTATACCAAAATTCGTAATAACCACTCCCCACACTTTGATACATGTTTATCATAATGCTTGTCCACATGATAGAAATTTGCTCATCAGTAAAAGTGTTGATACAACCAAAATCATTATAAACCATGTAATTATCTTCTTGAGGTACAAATTCATCGTCCCAATTATCTTTAATCCATGATGCGGAATAAACGCAACTCGTAACATAAGGTCCTATCGGTTCTGGTACAGCTTCTGTGCTACATAAATAGTCACCATTTATCTCGCATTTGAGTTCACCCCAAGTGCTGACACATCCAATTTCATTGGTCCTACCACGACTCACAGATTCTTGGAAACAATTCCTGGCATAAGAGTTATAACATGGTAAACCCCATAAAAATGCATTCCATGTATCCTTGCAATTACTTTCTTGCGTACATCTGTCGCAATGAAAAGTATGCCGTAAATCCAATACATGTCCAAACTCATGTACTAATATTTCTGAGATATTATCTATAGTTAGATAAGATTCTGGATGACTGAAAACTACCAGACTAAAATCATTAGGGTCACCCGGAAAACGCGATTGACCGCCTAAATTAGGATAATATCTGGCGATGTGAATATTGATTGCTTTTCCGTCTTTATGTGTTGCAAACATACTACTAATGTCCTCAAAAGAATCCATCTCACGATTATAAAATGTACTGGCTACGTGTTCAATTTCACATTTCAAATAAATCTGAATGTCCGCATTTGTGTTTTCCAAACGTTCATTTACATTATCAATAAGATCTAAAACCTGTGCTTCAGTCATTGCTGGATAGGAGGTTCCATTATCGTCAAAATATAACCAAATCTTAACCGGTAAATCAAAAAGAGCTCCTTCGTTCAAAAGGTCATCGATACTTGCATCCTTCTGGTATTGTTTTAGTTGCCCGATGATTCTTTCCACTTCTTCAAAAAATTCTGAATTTCCGTAATAGGGTATAGTAAACGGATCTTTATTAGGTGTAGGAGTATTACATATAATGAATTGCGCATGAATAGACAAATCAATACACAGTATTACTAATAGAGTAATTATTAAATAAATCTTGTTCCTCATCACTTATAGATTTTGTATATTGAATCAGATTTGCAGGAATCACATATTAAAAATCCGTTATACTTAAATGCAAGCGAATATGAATAATCTGAGATTCTTAAATCGCTTGAAAATTCAATATTCGTTACATAAAGTGTAATCGTATCTATTAATTCATCAGTCAATTTTAAATACCACGATATTTCTTCGGTATTAGGTGATATTGGATAATCTAGTGAAATAGCTTTTCTTAAAGCATCATAATCAATTGCAACATAATTAATTGTATTAGAAAAAGAAATACTTACTGAATCAGGAGAATAAATAGCTGATTCTCCGAAAAGCAAATTCGATGAATTTTCACTATTGTGCAACGAAAAAAATAATCTTGGAGGTAGTGGGTAACTCTCCTTTCCTGAATTAGAATTTTTTTCGCAATTCATGTTCAGAAGCAGGAGAAATAGTATTGGAAGAAAGGCTAATTTTTTCATAGTTTTAAGTTTTAAATAGGATAATACTTAAATTAAAAGGTTCCAACCTGAAAGAGGTATAGCTTAAATAAATAAACAAATTACTGATATTCTGTAGATTTCATTACTTTAATTTGCTCTTTAAGCAGTTCGATCTCATCGGTTAGGTTTTTAACTGATTCAATAAGTACAGGTATCAAACCAATATAGTCCACACTCATTATTCCTAGACTGTCCGTGTAAACCAGTTCGGGATAGACCTTTTGTATATCTTGAGCAATAAACCCGAAATGATCTCTTCCAAAAGCCGGATCTGTTTCAGACATACCACTATTAACAATATTTTCATCGAACTTGAAAAGTACTGCATTAATTGATCCTAATCCCAAAATCCTTTCAGGAGGGAATATTCTGATATCCTTTTTAAGATTAATATCAGATGTATAAGTTGTTGTATTTACTCTTATTGTAGATCCTATGTCAAGGCAATATTGTGGATCAGATGGCCCTCTCGAAATGCCAATATATCCATTGGAATACAACATTCTGAATGCCGGGTATTGAGAACCATAAGGCTTTAAGTTAAAATTGTAGTTAGTAATTAATTCCCCGTTACCAAAGTATAATCCCTTACCTAAGGATATATATCCGGATTGCACAACGGTAATCTGCGCTGCTAGTTTAAAGCCAGCAAATACAATGCAAAAAAGAATTAAATATGCTTTTTTCATGGTAAATAAGTGTTTAGGTGTTTAAAAAGTACAATTGAATATTAACCAAATTTTCAGATAGTTATTAAACATAACTCAAATAATTAATCATTCGCGATTAATTCAAAAGAGATTTAGGAAGTCTCTAACGCTTTAAATATAAAAATAATTTTCCAAAAATCAAAATAGTTATACTGAAACTTTAAAAAAGCAAGTGTGTGATAGCGGAGGGACAGTTGTGGAATGGACTGTCACACTCTTGCTTTTAGAACGGAATGCTTATTTATATATATAAGACATTTGATAAGCTATCTTGCAGTAATAAACATACATTTTACTCAATTACACGCTTTGTGCCTAACG
>CAZWIU010000201.1:0-3695 GCA_964634105.1 uncultured Bacteroidales bacterium
TGTAGAAAAAGTCACATGCGAAAGTTTGAGCCCCGCAGGTGGCGATATATCCTTAAACCTCTTGAATTCAGCGGTGTTAGAATGTTGAAATAGCTTAATCCGACAGCAGTGCTATAAGAGAATGTCTAAGTTTTAGTGGTTCCTTGTGTCGTTGAGTCTTAGTGGCAAAAAATATAGCCACAAAAGCTCGGTCCCGAATGATTCGGGACACTAGGATTATACACAAATTCTCTGGTCTCAGACTGTATGAAGTAGATAATATGATACTAATGCAAATTTTTGATAATATGCATGATATAAAATTCTTAGCCCGTCTTTAAGAATTCGTAAGGCTCATTTAATTGCTCGTTTCAAATGAGATGACCTTTGAAATGAATTGTTTTGTATTTTTATGTAATCAGCCGGGTAACAAATGAAAAATGTCTGTTTAATTGCCTTCGTAATGATTATTACCTCATCGTCGCTTACCTCCGAAGCCCGGGATATCCGGGAGTTACTTCCCGGCGATCTCTCCGGATGGAGAATATCAGGAGAAACCAAACTATATACTCCCGCAAGTCTCTATGATTATATCGACGGCGGGGCTGAACTCTATATTTCCTACGGTATGAAAGAGGTAGTCAGCTGTATCTATGAACGTGAAGGTACCGGAGAAATACGGGTTGAGATATTCGATATGGCCAGGGCGGAGGACGCATTCGGCGTTTTCTCACATACCCGGACTACCGATGAAAAAGAATTCGGGCAGGGTTCCCAATATTTTACCGGCGCCCAGGTATTCTGGAAAGACCATTACTACGTTGCAATCACAGCAAACGATGAAAACGATGAAATTATAAAAGCAATCCGTCTTCTTGCCGCCAGAATAGATCAAAAAATTGAATCGCACGGGGCACTTCCTGCCATGTTGGAAATGCTCCCGGAAGAGAATCTGGTAAAAGATGGTTATATATTTTTTCACCATTATATCTGGCTCAACTCCTATTACTATATCTCAGACGATAACCTGCTGAATATCGATAATACAACAAAGGCTGTACTTGCCAAATATGGAGATAAAGATCAACGTTATTACCTGCTGCTGGTGGAATATGCCAACAACGATCTGGCAATCGCTGCACATCGGAACTTACTAGAGGCTATTTTCAACAATAAGGATACCATAATGAAACTTGAAAACGAAGGCTGGATGGGCACCAGAACACAAGGAAATTACCTGGTGGCAACCTTTAATGCGCCCTCAGCCGGGGCAGTTGAAAATATAATGAATAATTGTCTTCTCAAGCGTAAAATAACTCCCTAGAACCATTGTCTATGAATACAAAAAAGATTACCCGCCGGACATTGCTTAAGCAATCTGCCCTTGCGGCTATCGGTTCCTCACTGTTTTTCAGTATACCCCAACGGGTATTCGGGAAGACAGGCAATACAAACCTGACAAAGGTTGTGCTTATCCGCGACAAGAATGTTATTCAGGCTTCGGTACATAACAAGGCCATTCTTGAAGATATGATCGATAAAGCATTGATGGAGCTTACCGGTGAAACTTCGGCCGATTCAGCATGGAACAAGATGTTGAAACCAACCGATATCCTGGGTATAAAAACCAATGTGTGGAATAATTTACCAACACCGGCTGAGCTTGAAGAAGTGTTAAAAGAAAAAGCCATGAAAGCCGGCATCAGGGCATCCGATATTTCCATCGACGATCGAGGAGTACTCGATAACCCCGTTTTTACAAAAGCTACGGCGCTCATAAATGTCAGGCCTATGCGCACACATGCCTGGTCGGGTGTTGGCAGCCTCCTCAAGAATTACATTATGTTTACCGACAAACCATTCTCCTATCATGGCGATTCGTGTGCCGACCTGGCTGCTATCTGGAAGCTTCCGCATGTTGCCGGCAAAACAAAACTGAATATACTTGTGATGATCACTCCCCTTTTTCATGGCGTAGGCCCCCATCATTTCAACAAAAAGTATACATGGGAATATAAAGGTATCATAGCAGGATTTGATCCTGTTGCAGTCGATTCGGTTGGATTACGTATACTCCAGGCAAAACGTCGTGAATACTTCGGAGAAGATACTCCGCTCAACCCTCCGGCAAAACACATTATGATGGCCGACACACGGCATCATCTCGGGACTGCCGATCCAAATAAAATTGACCTTGTTAAACTGGGATGGCAGGATGATATCCTGATCTGATAGTGAAAACTTTCTTTCCGGCTGAATAAGGGACATTTACTACATGATCATTTTACAGGTCAAACGAAAACAAATCCAATGTATGGACTACTAGCTGACCTAATTGTTATTATACATCTTTCATTCATCATTTTTGTAACGCTGGGAGGCATCCTGGTGCTGTACCGCAGAAAGGTGATGTGGGTCCACATTCCGCTGGCTCTATGGGGTATTATTGTAGAATATTTCAATATCTTATGTCCGTTGACGCCACTGGAAAATTATTTCAGATACAAAGCCGGAAGAGAAACCTATGAAGGAGACTTTGTGGGTAACTATATTCTTCCGCTTATTTATCCTGAAGGGCTGACAAGAACCACGCAGATACTTCTCGGTAGTTTTGTTATCCTGCTGAATGTGCTGATCTATGGGTATATGTTTGTCCGATATAGGCGAAAGCAAAAACAGATTGAAGGTTGAAAGATGGAAAGTGCAGTATCAACATCGAAAGCGGTTTTAAAAAGAATAACGATCCGTTGTTATGCGGGATTGAATGATTTCCTCTCTCCCATAAGAAAGCAACGGAATTTCCCGCTGTTGGTAAAGACTCCGGTTACGGTTCGGGAAGTGATTGAATCGCTTGGCATTCCGTTATCAGAGATCGATCTGATACTCGTAAACAGTGAACCGGAGACCTTCGAAAAAAGACTTTACGAATACGATCATGTTTCCCTCTATCCTGCTTTTGAGAATATCAACATCGATTCAGTAAGTAAGATCAGGAAACCACGTGCCCGGAGCTTCAGCTTTATACTCGATGCTCATCTCGGTAAGCTGGCCAAATACTTGCGAATGCTTGGGTTCGATACCTTGTACAGAAATGACTATGGCGACCGTGAGATCCTCGAAATTGCATCTGATGAAAACAGAATTATCCTTTCGCGAGACAAGTTATTGCTTAAAGTGAACAAGAAGGCACAGGGCTATTTTGTACGTGCCACCGAAAAACATGAACAACTTATTGAGATTGTAAAGAAATTCGATCTTTGTAAACAATTTCGCTCATTCACACGGTGTATGACATGCAATGGTTTGCTCGTGAAAAAAGATAAGTCAGAAATAACCGATAAAATAGATAAGGATACTGCCCGGATATTCAGCGAGTTTTTCTATTGTGAAAACTGTGATAAAGTATTCTGGAAAGGATCGCACTTTGAACGTATGGAAAAGTTTATACTATCCATACTTACATAGGTATAGCAACTAGCTGGCAAAAAGCCCAGGGAAAAGACATCAACAGTCTGATACGAGTATATTGATGAAAAAAGATAGAAAACAGATAGAACACAGATGACACAAATGCAACGGATAATCACGGATAGAATTCGTGTAAATCGGTCAAATCGGTGTTATCTGTGTCCCATTAAATAACCCACTATAATATAAAAAGGATAGAACACAGATGACACAAATGCAACGGATAATCACGGATAGAATTCGTGTAA
>CAZWIU010000202.1:0-3636 GCA_964634105.1 uncultured Bacteroidales bacterium
AAAGTGCCGTAGGTACGAAATATAAAAAACATTGAATTTAACCGGACAATAGTGTAAAAAAAACAAAGTTTCATTATTAATAAATGCATAAATCCGGATGAGTTTTTTAAATTCGTATGCCAAAATAATGATTACTATCTGATTCCAGATAGTTGGTCAATGCCTGTTAAGAAAATTTTGTTTTATCAAATAAATAATGAAGTTGATATAGTATTTCCTGAAAAAGATCAAGAGATATGTAACTTTTATCCTAGTAATCGTATGAGTGATTATACTATTTGAAGATTAACTTTTTATTGTGTTAATGGAGAAATTGATTTTTTTTGTCGATGACGACAAAATGATGTTAAACCTGATGGAGTATACATTCAAATGCCGGGAAGGGTTTGAGGTAAAATCCTATTTTTCTGGTGAAGAGTGCATACGTAACCTGAAATTAAAGCCGGAGCTTATTGTGCTTGATTACTACCTTGGTTCAGGTGAAGAGAATACTATGACCGGTCTTGATACGCTTCAAAAAATAAATGCTTATAACTCAAATATACCCGTTATTATATTAAGTCGTGAAAAGGATCGAGAAACAATCGAAGAGTTTATCAAACAAGGCGCAATGAAGTACGTCGTAAAAGATGATTATTTTATCGACACCCTGATCGATACCATTGAAGGACATTTCGTTGAATAGATTTCTTTTAAGCTTACGTAATATAAGATACTTCTCAACGTGATTCCCAGAAATAGAAAATTTTTTTTTATTCTGATAAATATTTCTACTTTTGCACCACTTAAAAAGGGCGAAGTTGAAACTTGTAAATCAATATATTATCCCTTTTACAGGTTTAAAAGATGGAGATCACAAGTTTACGTTTGTTTTTGAGAACGAGTTCTTTGATGACCATGAAGTGCTAGAAGCACACAATGGCAAAATTTATGCAGAAGTCGTTTTGAATAAAAAACCAGGTTTGCTCACACTGAAAGTCTGTTTGAGCGGCTACCTGGAAATTACCTGCGACCGATGCCTTGAGAATTTTCAACTGCCTGTGCTGTATGATGGAAACCTGATTATTAAATTTGGTGATGACAAATCGGCAGCCACTGATGAAATCTGGATACTATATCCAACTGAAAATTTGATCGATTTAGAGCAGTTTTTTTATGAGTGTATCGGATTGTGTATTCCAATCAAACGGGTTCATCCTGACAATGAAGATGGTTCTTACGGGTGTGATCCAGGTATGATTGAAGTATTAAATACGCATTCAGGAAATAATGCTTCACAGAATGAATCAGATCCACGATGGAATAAATTAAAAGATTTGTTGAACGATATAAATATTAATTGAAATGCCACATCCAAAGCATAAACATTCGAGTACAAGAAGAGATAAAAGACGTACACATTACAAAGCAAAAGTCCCTACTGTATCGACATGCCAAAATTGTGGTGCCACTGTTCAATACCATAGAGTATGCCCTGAATGTGGTCACTATAAAGGCAAATTAGCCATCGAAAAAGAAACTGCAGCTTAAGTTAAATCCCGCTACTTTAGTTAATGAGGATTGGTATCGATATATTAGGCGGTGATTTTGCACCTGAAGCTACTGTTCGTGGCAGCATAATGGCATATGAGGTATTGCATGATAAAGCTACCTTGGTTCTATTCGGTGATCAGGAAAAAATTATTGAGCTCTGTACAAAAGAGCATTTCGATCCTTCACATTTTGAAATTGTTCATACCGATGCTAAAATTGGTATGGATGAGTATCCTGCAAAAGCATTTGCACAAAAGCCAAATGCAAGTATTCCACTTGGCTTTATGCACCTAAAATCAGGTAAAATTGATGGATTTGCCAGTGCCGGAAATACAGGTGCTATGCTTGTTGGTGCTATTCAGCTTGTCAAGGTGGTACCTGGCCTGATGCGACCATGCATAACAGCTTCAATACCTAAAAGTACAGGACGCCCAACCATTTTGCTCGATGTCGGTATTAATCCGGATTGTAAACCGGACATTTTGTATCAATATGCAATTCTAGGTTCACTCTATGCAGAACTTGTATACAATATCGAAAATCCGAAGGTAGTCCTGTTCAACATCGGAACAGAAGAAGAGAAAGGCAATCTGCTAACCAAAGCTACATTTCAGGCAATGAAAGGTACTACTGATTTTAATTTTGCCGGTAATATTGAAGGGAATGATCTTTTTCGCGAAGATATCGATGTGATCGTCTGTGATGGATTTGTGGGCAATTCGATCCTTAAAGTTGCTGAAGCTTTTTACGCCCTCCTGCTAAAGAGGAAAGTTAAAGATGAATTCTTCGATAAATTCAACTATGAAAATTATGGTGGAACCCCAATTCTCGGAATCAATTCTACTGCAATAATTGGTCATGGAATTTCTGGGCCAAATGCAATTAAAAATATGATTTTACATACTGCAGATGTAATTGAAGCTAAACTCACTGAAAAAATTAAACAAGCTTTTGATAAATGACAAAGATACGAGCAGCCATAACTGGTGTTGGAGGTTATGTTCCTGATTACATTCTCAATAACGAAGAATTAAGCCGCATGGTTGACACTTCCGATGAATGGATCACACAGCGTGTCGGAATTAAAGAAAGAAGGATCCTGAAGGATAAAACCAAAGCAACATCTGATATGGCGGCAAATGCAATAAATGAATTGCTTAAAAAAACCAATACTTCCCCTGAAGAAATTGATTTATTGGTCTGCTCAACAATTACAGGCGATTTACCTTTCCCAGCTACTTCCAATCTCATCGGATTTAAAGTTGGATTGAAAAATGCATTCAATTTTGATCTGAGTGCTGCTTGCTCTGGTTTTATTTTTGGTCTTGAAACTGTTAGCCGTATGATCGAGAGTGGTGCATATAAAAAAGCCATTTTAGTAGGAGCGGATATGATGTCATCCATAACAGATTATACCGATCGTACAACCTGTCCGCTGTTTGGTGATGCGGCAGCTGCTGTACTCGTTGAACCTACAACCGAGGATATTGGCGTTATCGATCGGATCCTTGGATTTGATGGATCAGGTCGAGAATATTTATTTATGAAAGCAGGAGGTTCCTTAAGACCTCCTTCACATGAGACCATCGATAATAAGGAACATTATGTATACCAGGAAGGCAAAACCGTCTTCAAGTTCGCCGTCTCTAAGATGTCCGATATTTCTGTTGAAATTATGAAACGAAACGGGATTGAGCCGGAAAAATTAGCATGGTTAGTTCCCCATCAGGCCAATATGAGAATAATTGAAGCTGTTGCCCGTCGGATGGAAATCGATGCGAAACAGGTTATGATTAATATTCATAAGTTCGGAAATACAACTGCAGCAACTATTCCATTATGCTTTTGGGATTACGAGAAACAGCTGAAGAAAGGAGATAACGTTATTATTACTGCTTTCGGAGCAGGTTTTACATGGGGTTGTATATATCTTAAGTGGGCTTATAATCCTTCATAAATATGTTCACAAAAAAGTGATATTAAATAGTTCAACTATTTGTTAACCTCATTGAGTAGAATTTCAAGCCCAGCTTCTGCTGGGTTTTTAGTTGTGCGCTATGCATGCCATTGTTCTATAGGGTGCAAGACCCGAACGAGCCAGCC
>CAZWIU010000203.1:0-3635 GCA_964634105.1 uncultured Bacteroidales bacterium
CATTTTTTTGTGCAATGTTTGGTTATCGAAAGTAATTGTGTAAAAATAAATTCCAGACGCGTAATTACTTCCATTCCATTCAACTGAATGTTTACCCGCGCTTTTGGTTTCATCTACAAGTTTTACTATTTCCCTTCCAAGCACATCAAATATTTTTATCTGTACATTACCATTTGTTGGCAGTGAATAACTTATTGTTGTTGAAGGATTAAACGGATTGGGATAGTTGTCATCCATATCAAATTTGTTTTCTTCGGCTGCTTGTTTTGCCGTTTCTGCTTCCGGTCGTATTTCCCAATTCATCTTAAAATATTCTTCGTCCCCAAGTATTTTATGCGCTTCTATCGCGCCGATTGATTTGGGGAATTGCGCATCTAATTCATCAGATATTGCTCTTGCGCTTTTTTCGTCTTCCATATCAAAGTAGTAATAAACAAACTTATCAAACAAAGCCAGTTCTATTACACTTTCTCCTTTGTACTTATCTATAACTTCATCAATATGTTTCAGTTTGTTTTCCTTATCGATATCTGATAATATCAAACCGGCAATTGCGTATAAATCTTTATTGCCTTTTTCTTTGAACAGCGTTTTATAAATATTGTTTTTACTTGTTGTTTCTTTATTCGTATATGTTTCTTTCAGCAAGTTCAATGCATTGTAAGAAACCGAATAATCCGGGTAATTATTTATTAGGTTCATACATACTGTTCTTGCTTCGTTCAAATTATTTGAAGCAACCAACTCGTATGCTCTATCAAGTTCTGATAGCATTGGGATTTCATCTTTTGCTGAAGCATATAATCCTCCCCCAGTTTTACTTAATGGCGGTGCCGGGCTTATTGTTACACTTGAACTTAAATAATCGGTGTACGAGGTTGTTCCGCTTCCGTATATCTTGAAATTTGCCGGTGTTGTTGTGCCCCACCATACATGATGAGCGTATACTGTTCCCGAAGATGCGTTGTAAATATTATGCGCCGCGTTTAATAAATTATTATAACCTCCGTTTAACGGCGAACTTTGACCAAGTATAGGATATGAATTATTATAACAATACACGCCGCAATAATTGTTTGTTAAACCGTTTTTACCTTGAGTGCTTCCGTTACCGAATTTGGGATTTGAATTTGTTGTGCAATAAACTCCGTAATAATTATTGCTCATATAATTATTATATAAATACGGCGACGCTGAATTTATCGCATAGATTCCTGCATTAACATTATCGTGAATATTACAATATTGAATAGTCGGCGAGGAATTTGATAAGTAAATACCATTGTAGCAGTCGCTTACGGCGGAATTGGTTATATTTATACTAACCCCGTTTTGGTAAATTCCGCGGTAAGCGTTACGGATTTGACAATAATTAATTGTTCCGCTTGAACCGCTATTAAATTTGATTCCATTCTGAGTAGTGGAATTTGAAGAGATAAAATCAAACGTAATCGGCGATGATGATGTGCCACTTGCGTTTAACGTTCCGTTAACAGTAATTGATGAACCGCTGTTAAATTGTAACGTCATTCCATGAAAAATCTTCAAAGAGGTACTATTTCCCACAATATACGTTGAAGGAAAAACTAATGTAGTTCCTCCAAGATTAGGCTTATATTGTCCAGTGATAGATGCGATGCGGCCAATCTGCCCCGCAGTAAAATTATTATAGCATGGATCATCGGTATAATTCATATAATTATGAACAGGATCACTCCCGGGAGAGGAAGGACAAGTATCTAATGAATCATTGCAAACGTAATTATAAGTCGTATCCTGATAAGGAGTATCATCTACTTCATCACCAGGTGGTGTACAATTATTTTGGAAAGTATGGTAAAGTCCGAGATAGTGTCCTCCTTCATGAACAAGTACATACCCATAGTTGTAGGGATAATAAGATCCTCCCGGCAATGCGCGATAATCAATGATAACCCCATTTTGGTGTGAATTTTCTGCAACCGTCCATGGGAAATTGATAACCCAACCCAAAAATCATTGGTTAATCTGCTAATATAAATATTAAATGCATGTGTGGGATCGATTGCAAGTGCGTTTGTCATATCTATTTCAGTTTGACTTGGAATATCGTAAGCTGGGGCATCTGGTCTAGAATAAAAATTGATATCCCACCAATTAGTATTATTTGTTCTTGTGATTGCAGAGAGGTAAAATCTATATTGTGAACCAAACCTTGAATATACTGCATTCAATGTATCGACTTGTGCTTGAAGTATCGTCTCTTGAACATTCCCATTACCACTGTTATCATAAATAACATGGAAAATTACGGGAACGTTTATAATGGTACCGACAGCTTTTTTAAAGGACGTATTTTCTGACACCGTATATGAGGGATTTGGATTTGCACAACGTCGTATTTGAACATTCATTGATAAAAAAGAAAAACAAGTTAATGATAAAATCATATGAATCTCTGATTTCATTGGCATTGTCACAACCTCCATTAAAAGTATTAAGAAATATTTTTATTAAAACACTTTCATTTGAGCAGTTCTAAACGACATAAATCAAAATAAGATGACCGACTTCTGTACTGTGTTCCGGAATTAATCATTACAGTTATTGTGTCACCTTTATTTGCCGTAATAGTATCTATTGATTCGTAATATTGCCATGTAGTATCCGTGCAAATTATACTTTTGATGTTAGTTGTATTAAGTCCTAAAGAAACAAAACCCGAACTGCCTCCTGGAACAGACCAGGCTTTTGCCCACACCGATAGCCTGTAGCGGTTTGTTCCCGCCGGTGCTGCAATTTTTGTTTGTAAATGACTTACTATGCGATCTCCTACTAATGGAAGATATACAGACCATTTACCGCCGTAGGGTGGTACTTCATTTGAGAAACATTTGAATTCTTTCTGTATTGGGTGAAAAAATGTCCATC
Source organism: uncultured Bacteroidales bacterium (assembly GCA_964634105.1). Classification (GTDB taxonomy): domain Bacteria; phylum Bacteroidota; class Bacteroidia; order Bacteroidales; family UBA10428; genus UBA10428. The sequence continues at coordinate 2,911 of CAZWIU010000203.1, forward strand.
CGTTTATTGAGGGACTTCCGTCTATCTCAAATGAGGAGTTTTGGATTAAATCTTCATTTGAACCATTTTGAGTATCCACAGAGTTTTCACAAGACAAGAAAAAACAAACAAATAGATATAAACTAATTAATAATAATTTCTTCATATTAATCTCCATTCCGAAAATTTTAATATTGCGGATCTATAGATTAATTCATTTATAAACAAAAAGTCGCTTAATCAATTTAATTGACAATGAGTATCCGGTCGAAAATTAATTTTCTAGAAACATTAAATTTTACCAATAATAAACTCCTTTTATTTTACTATTTATTTAACATCCTTTTAGTTTGTGAATATTTATCAGGGCTTCCACCTACTATAAAGTCATCATATCCATCGCCGTCTACATCTCCTATCGCGTCTACTGAAGAAAAAGCGTCCCCTTCTTTTTCACCGTGTATGGCCGTTAATAATGTCAATTCGTCTTGTGCATATAATTCAATACATAATAAAATCAAGATCAAATGAATTGTCTTCATGTTATAACTCCGTGCATTGTCAGAATATTTTTATTTGCAGCAGCCAACAATAATATTACAACCGGCTGTTTCTATCTCTTCCACAATAGGAAGGGAATGTATTTATTCAGAATAGCGTAAATCAATTTTAGTGATAGCACAAGAGGTTCATATGCACACCCGAATAAAAACTATACATTTTTCTTTGCATTATCAATTAAATTC
>CAZWIU010000204.1:0-3597 GCA_964634105.1 uncultured Bacteroidales bacterium
ATTTGAAATTTTAGACAGTCTCTAAGAAGTTTATATTTAGCCTGCTGCATATTTGTGAAACCATTGTGTCGTAGTGTCCTTGTGGCATAAGTTCTAATTTTAATTGTTTAAGCCCACTAAATCAAAAATGCTAATAACTCTTGCTATAACCATACGTTAGGATTATCCATTCGTTATACCCCGACAGCAATGTTTGATTTATAGAAAAAAAATCAGCTGAAGTGAGTACTCTGATACACTATTGATCCAGTAAATTAAATACTTCGTCCAGGTTTGGCTCTAATATGATTTCTGTACGTCGGTTTTTTTGACGTGCGTCAGGTGTCTTGCGTGTATCCAAAGGAAAATACTCACCGCGCCCTGCAGCAGTGAGTCTCTTAGGATTTATTGAACTTCCATCAAGCAGGATACGGATTATAGCAGTTGCCCTTTGTACACTCAGGTCCCAATTATCTGCATATTTAGAACCGGGAATGACAGGAACATCATCTGTATGACCTTCAATCGTAATATTAATATTCGTGTTTTGTTCAAGAACAACGGCAAGTTTTTTAAGCGCAGTTCTGCCTTGCGGATCGACTTCTGTGCTACCGCTGGGGAAAAGCAATTTCTCCTCAAGCGAGATATACACTTTCCCATTTTTCTTTGTGATGGTTAATCCATGATTCTCAAAACCTGTAAGTGCTGCAGAAAGTTTTTGTTTAAGGGCATCGGCCTGGGCATCTTTCTGATCAATAATCTTTTGAAGTTCGATCATCTTTGAATTTTGCTTATCCAGTTCTTCCTTTAATCGTTTAAGCTCAATACGGTCGTTATCGATCTTTTGTTGGATCTTGTTAAGTTGATCCTCACGTTGATAAAGATCACGTTGTGTGCTTTCTAATTTGGTCATCAGGCTTCGTGCTTCAGAATCGCTGCCATTGATAAGGGTCTCATGCACCTGTTGTAGCTCGGTATATCGTTTGTTTAACTGGTCATAGCTTGCTTTCATCGTGTTGAGTTCTTCAATATTTCCCATACCGCTGGATTCTAATCGTTTTATTGATTCATTGGTTATTTCCAGCTTAGCCTTTAACTCAGTATTCTCAACACCCAGTTTTTCATTCTCAGCTATTAAAGCATCACGTTCATTTTTACAATTATCCCTTTCGCGTTCAACATCTGAAAACAATTTTGGAGGGATACACGACTGTGCAAGAATAAAAATTAATGCAACAATACTAATAAAATACGTATATACTTTCATGGAGGGATTATCGTTTTAATCGAACTAAATTACATGATGCACGTTATCCGTTCAAACTATCTCATCAAGAATTATTAACTTTGATAACTATTGTTGGAATAAGTATGCCAAATTCCTATCCTTTATTGGAGACAATAAACAGTCCTGCTGATCTTAAAAAGCTGAAGATTGATGAATTGGTTCAAGTTAGTAAAGAACTTAGGCAGTTTATTATTGATGAATTGTCTACTAACCCCGGGCATTTCGGAGCCAGTTTAGGGGTTGTTGAATTGACCGTTGCCCTTCATTATGTTTATGATACCCCTCATGATAAAATTATTTGGGACGTTGGACATCAGGCATATGGACATAAAATTCTTACAGGAAGAAGAAAATTATTTCATACAAATCGAAAGTATAAAGGCATCAGTGGTTTTCCCAGAATGGAAGAAAGTGAATATGATTCATTCGGAACCGGACATTCCTCAACCTCTATCTCTGCTGCATTAGGAATTGCGGTAGCGGACAAACAACTCGGAATAAAGCGGAATGTTGCAGCAGTTATTGGAGATGGTTCACTTACTGGAGGTGAAGCTTTCGAAGGGTTGAATAATGTTGGAATGGGCCATACAGATATGGTAGTGATTCTGAACGATAATAATATATCGATCGATCCTAGCGTTGGGGCGCTAAAAGAATATCTTACTGATATAACAACTTCCAAAACATACAACAAGATTAAGGCCGATATTTGGAATCTGCTCGGAAAGATAAATAAAATTGCGCCACACGCCCGTGAATATGCACAAAAACTTGAGAACGGATTAAAATCAATTCTGTTTCGACAAAGTAATCTTTTTGAAGCGTTAAATTTTAGATATTTTGGACCTATCGACGGACATGATGTAGTGCATGTGGCAAATATTTTAGAAGATTTGAAAAGTATCTCTGGTCCGAAATTATTGCATGTTATTACTACAAAAGGTAAAGGTTTTAAACAAGCGGAATTAAATCAAACAGAATTTCATGCCCCCGGACGGTTTAATAAGGAAACTGGAGAAATATTAAAAGTTCATCACGATGCATCTCATCCGCAACTCTTTCAGGATGTTTTTGGATATACTCTCTTAGAACTGGCCCGGAAAAATGAAAGGATAGTAGGGATAACACCAGCGATGCCTACAGGAAGTTCTTTGAAGATAATGATGGATGAAATGCCCGATAGAACTTTTGATGTTGGTATTGCAGAACAACATGCTGTCACATTTTCTGCCGGATTAGCATCACAGGGGATTATTCCATTTTGTAATATTTATTCTACTTTTATGCAAAGGGCATACGATCAAATAATTCATGATGTTGCTCTTCAGAAGTTGAATGTGGTATTTTGTCTTGATCGAGGTGGTTTGGTTGGACCAGATGGGGCAACTCACCACGGAGCATTTGATTTAGCCTATATGCGAAGTATACCCAACATGGTTGTTTCTGCACCGATGGATGAGATCGAGCTGCGTAACATGATGTATACAGCTCAACTGGCTAAATACGGACCATTTTCAATACGTTATCCGCGGGGGAGAGGGCTATACTCCGATTGGGAAAGGGTATTTGAAGAACTCATACCAGGAAAGGCGAGAAAATTGTCGGACGGTAACGATATTGCTATTTTATCCATAGGATATGCAGGTAATATTGTGCGTGAGGCGTTAAAGAAAATTAGCAAAGCATCAATAAGCATTGCTCATTATGATATGCGCTACGTTAAACCGTTGGATGAAGAATGTCTTCACGCTGTATTTAAAAAATTTGATAAAATAATAACAATTGAAGATGGCACAATAGTTGGCGGATTTGGATCAGCAATAATTGAATTTATGTGTGAGAATGGCTATTCAGCACAAGTTAAAAGATTGGGAATACCCGACCGTTTTATTGAACATGGTTCTCAAGCTGAATTATACAAAGAATGCGGTTTCGATGCCGAAGGTATTCTCATGACACTTCAAAGTATGGTTAAACCAGGGATTTTATTTAATGTTGGATAGAATAATAACTCATTAATTAAGTTTTACAACATTCCCACCTTTCGGGCTCTTTTTGTGGTTCTTCCCCGAATCCATTATGACGCCGATATTCTGTTGGAGTCATACCCGTCAATTTTTTAAAAGCAGTATTAAAGGATGATTTACTATTAAAACCTACTTCATACAAGACTTCTAATATTGTTTTTTTGTACTTGTTATTTGATTTAAAAAGAAGTTCGGACTCTTTGATTCTGTATGAATTAATAAAATCATAAAAGTTTTGCTGAAAAGAATTATTAATTAGGGTTTGCTGATTTTCTCAGCATAAATTATTAGCAAAAATTAAAT
>CAZWIU010000205.1:0-3403 GCA_964634105.1 uncultured Bacteroidales bacterium
GGTGTGAGAGGACGGCAAAGCTAATTTATGGAACTTTGCCTCCTACTTTAATTAACGATGAATCTCCGGCTTTCAGATATTGGGCTAAGGAGAAATTCGGGGGAATAAATCATACTTGTTATGAAAAAATATTCGAACTGCTTTTACGCAATAAAGCCAATTTTATGTGGCCTTCCATGTGGCTTCCTACCATGTTTTATGTAGATGACCCGTTAAATCCCAAAACTGCCGATGAATATGGCATTGTAATGTCAACCAGCCACCACGAACCTATGACACGCGCCCATAACGAATGGGCCTTTTATAATGGAGGTGAATGGAATTATCTTACCAATAAAGACAAACTACAGGAATTTTGGCGTAGCGGATTTGAACGTGTAGGTAATTACGAGACTATAGTTACAGTGGGTATGCGTGGCGATGGCGATGATGGAATGTCGGAAGAAACAGCAGTTGATCTTCTCAAAACCATTATCGATGACCAACGCAAAATTATTTCCGATGTGACCGGAAAACCAGCCAGAGAAACGCCCCAGCTATGGGCTATTTACAAAGAAGTGCAGGACTATTACGACAAGGGTATGCGTGTTGACGATGATATCACAGTTCTGTTTAGCGATGACAATTGGGGAAATATTCGTTATCTTCCAAAGAAGATTGATGCTGGCCATTCCAATAAATATGGTATGTATTATCATTTCGATTATGTGGGCGCTCCTATATCTTATAAGTGGCTGAATGTAACACAACTGGAAAGGGTCTGGGAACAAATGAAACTTACTTACGAACATGGGGTCACTGAAATTTGGATTGCCAACGTTGGTGATATCAAACCTATGGAGTTACCTATTAGTTTCTTTTTCGATTATGCATGGAATCCCGATGCTATCCAGGCTAATGATTTACCAAGCTATTACGTAAAATGGGCTAAGCAACAATTTGGAAGCGAACATGCTCAGGAAATTGCCGGAATGCTTTCGCTTTACACAAAATATAATGCGCGTCGTACCCCCGAAATGTTAACGGCTACCACATACAGCATTGAAAATTACCGTGAAGCCGACAGGATTGTTGAAGAGTATATGCAATTATTGAAAAAAAGCAATTCCATATATGAAAAACTATCTGAAGAAAATAGAACTTCTTTCTATCAGCTTGTTCAATTCCCTATTGAAATTTGTGCAAACCTGAATGAGATGTATGTAGCAGCCGGCAAAAACAGATATTATGGTATCCGCGGAGCAGCATCGGCCAATTACTATGCCGATAAAGTAAAAGAGTTGTTTGAAAAAGATGTACAACTCACCCAAAAATACCACGAACTGGAGGGTGGTAAATGGAATTTCATGATGTCTCAAACGCATATTGGTTATACTTATTGGAATCACCCGCCATTAAATATGATGCCTGCTGTTTCCTATGTTCAGCTTCCGAAGCAGGCCGAATTAGGTTACCTTATTGAATATGGAGCCACTCCAAAATGGGGTTGGCTGGATGTTGAAGCTGATTGGTCTTTCAGTCAGGAAATGCCTGTGTTCGACCCTGTCAATAATCAAAATTATTATATCGATATTATTAACCGTGGTCAGGAAGCATTGACCTACACTATTAAGGGTAAAGAAAATTGGATAAAACTTTCTTCAGAGACAGGAACAACCCGATACAACGAAAAAGTGTATGTAACCATTGATTGGGATAAAGCACCTAAAGGAGAAATAAAAGGAGAAATACTTATTTCCGGCGCTGGAAAAGAATATACGGTGCAAGTCCCAATTCGTAATAAGCCGTATACAGTTGCTGGCTTTATTGAAAACGAAGGGGTAATTGCATTTGAAGCTTGTCATTTTACAAGGAAAATTGACACAAAAGACCTGCATTGGACAGTAGTTCCAAACCTCGGACGCACAGGTTCATCTCTCATCATTGAACCGGTAACCGCAGATAAACAGGAAAAATTGGAGAATTCTCCAAGAGTTGAATACGAATTCACAACTTTCAGCTCGGGAGATTTTAAAGTAGAGACCTACCTCTCACCAACCCAGGATTTTAAAAAACAAGGAGGATTGAAATATGCCATTGCCATCGACAATGAGAGGCCACAACTTATTAATATGAATGAAGGTGAAGTAATACCAGATTATAAATATGCCGATTGGTGGACAAAATCGGTTGGGGATCACATAAAGATCAGGGTTTCAAAGCATAAAGTTGATGTACCAGGTAAACATTTGTTAACGATATGGATGGTTGATCCGGGGATAGTTTTCCAACGATTTGTGATTGATGCAGGAGGATTAAAACCGAGCTACTTAGGTCCTGTGGAGAGTAATTATGCAACTGTCGAATAAAAACTCCCCGTAACAACGGAAAATAAAAACTGACAAATCAGGGAATAACAGAGATATGGTTAAAATTGAAAAAATTATTGAAAATAAGAAACAGTTCCTTGACTTATTGTTGCTGGCAGACGAGCAGGAAAATATGATTGACAAGTATTTGCCGGATGGAGACCTGTTTGCATTATTTGACGATGATTTGAAAAGTGTTTGCGTTGTCGTGCCGGTAAACAGCGAAACCTGCGAATTGAAAAACATAGCTACATACGAGAAATATCAAGGCAAAGGTTACGGCAGAGCATTGATAAATTTCATTTCTGATTTCTACAAAAACGACTACAAAACAATGCTTGTCGGAACCGGCGAAACTCCGTCAATCTTGTCGTTTTATGAAGGTTGTGGATTTGAAAAGGCCTATCGGGTAAAAAATTTTTTTACGGACAATTATGACCATCCCATTTTCGACGGCGACATACAGCTTGTTGATATGATTTATCTTAAAAAGAAATTATAGGGATAGCCGGAGTGTATTACAAACGAAATAATAAGGCTGAACAAATAAGCTCTCACATTGACCGGGCATAGAAAAGTATGCCACGTATCCCTATGTAAACGGAACATTCACATGAATGGAAAAATTACATCATAGACCTTTTGGTCTGCAGAACGGACTGATATGAGCTGAACTATTGAACTAAGAACCTTCATAACTGATCAATCCGATGGTTCGGGACTGAAATTGCAATTTTAAGAGACTATCTAAATTTTTAAGTATTCTTAATGTCCCGAATGATTCGGGATGGTGCCTTTGTGGCTAAATATTTTTATGCCACCAAGGCTCAAAGACACTATGAATGCTCAAAAATTTAGACAGTCTCTTAGTACCTACGGTACTTTCCTTTAGCCTGGTCAGAGGCTAATTATCTGTAGAAAAAGTCACATACGAGAGTTTGAGCCCCGCAGGTGGCGATATATCCTTATATTTTTAAATTCAACGGTTTTGAAATTTTAAAAAATATTTAATGAATGTCCGTTTTGATACCTAATTACCAGGAATACACACCCCT
>CAZWIU010000206.1:0-3362 GCA_964634105.1 uncultured Bacteroidales bacterium
GACAAAAGGCGTGTGTTGTTTTATTAATTATAGATTGTTTCATGGCACCATTGCGAATAATCATAAAATATTTTAATCGGATAGTAGTGTTACTGTATATATGATTCTGATCAGGAACCTTGTTGCATTGCCTTCTTATTACAAGTTCCATCCCTGGGCGAGATCCTCAACATGATTATTCTGCCAAACCCAGGATAAACAGTGCATTTGCGTGCATAAAAATGTTGAAGGTTAATAGCGAAAGAAAGGGGAGAACAAATAGAAACTACCTGCTTAAAGTAGCGTTTGACTAGTTGTTATCCTGGAGAATATACTTCCCCGGCTATCAGATATACTTTAGAAGTTTACCATAGAGTTCTTTTTTAACGATGGGTTTTTTGATATAATCGTTAATACCGGCCTGCCTGTATGCTTCTATTTCACTGTCGATAATATAGGCCGATTGGGCAATCACTGGCAGGTCGGGACGAATTTTCCGGATTTCCCTGGTAGCCTCAATGCCATCCATAACCGGCATTTTTATATCCATCAATACTAATCCGATCGATTGATCGGACCTGCATGCGTCGACAGTTTCTTTACCATCCTTGGTATGCACTATTTTTACATCGATTTCCTGCAACAGCTCTTCGAGGTACAAAAAGTTCAGCTCTTCATCTTCCGCTATCAATATGGTACCTGGTCTTTCCGGCAGGGGCTTCCTGTAGTCGGACTTCATTTCTTTTTCAGCAGGAATATAGGGAATCGTAAAAAAGAACGCTGAACCTTTTCCAAGCTCTGATTCCAGCCAGATCTTTCCTCCCATCAGTTCAACGAAAGCTTTGGAAATTGACAGTCCGAGTCCGGTACCTCCGTATACTTTATTGATTTCGGCATTGGCCTGTCTGAACCGCTGAAAGATACTGTCATGTGCCTCCGGTTTTATCCCTATGCCACTATCTTTGACAAAAAATTCAAGCATGTTTTCTTTTCGCACATACCCGAACCTGACAGACCCCTGCCGGGTGAATTTAATTGCATTCGTGAGCAGGTTTGTAAGCACCTGCATCAATTTGGTATTGTCTGTCATTATTTCGCTGTGTTGATCCGAAAGAGGTGTTTCAGCAATAAGTGAAATATTACGATCGCCTATCCGTTGTTTGAAAATTATACTCAGATCGTTGATCAGACGGTTCACACAAACCTGCTGGCAGTTTAATTTTTCCTGGTGCGTATCAATGGAGGAAATTGTCAGGATATCATTTACTATCGAAAGCAACTGGTTACTGCTGTGAATTATTACCTGTGTGAATTTTTTACGTTTTTCATCAGTCAGGTTCGGATTATCAAGGAGATAGGCAAATCCTGTGACCGCATTCATGGGGGTACGTATTTCGTGCGACATGTTTTGAAGAAAGGCTGTTTTTAGCTTATCGCTCTCTTCAGCTTTTTCCTTGGCCTTTTTTAGTTCCTCTTCGGCACGTTTACGTTCGGTAATATCATTAAAAACAGCCACCATTTTTCTCGGGCCTATCTGGAAAGCAACTACATCAAAGGCTCCACTCAAATTTCCCTCATTATATTCTATCTGCTCCGATTGCCATATTATACCATCTTTGGCAGCTTCATGGTAATGCTTTGGCACTTCAGTATTGATTAGTCCCGGAAATGCTTCTTCAATAGACTTGCCAATGAAAATCGTATGGTCGATGCCCAATATCCTGTCTGCTGCCGGATTTGCACCGATGAAGATCAGCTCTTCCCCTCTGAGCTCATACATATGCATACCCATGGGGGAGGACTGGACAATATTCCTGAATCGTATCTCACCGGCCTCAATGGCTGCTGTTGCCCTTTTTGTCTCCGTCAGGTCTATGGCAACGCAAATGTATCCAACAGGGTCTCCCTTTTCATTCCGTATTAATGATGTTCCCATCTGGGCCGGGAATGTTGTACCATCCTTCTTCACATGTCCTACCTCGCATCGGTTTGCGCCTGTTTCATGAATTTTTTCAAGGAAGGGCTTAACCTCATGAACGAATTGTTCGGGTGTATAAAACATGCTGTGGTGCTGATCCTTCATTTCACTTTCCGTGTATCCGTGCATTTGTCCCCATGCTGCATTGGCAAACCTGACATTACCTTCGAGGTCAGTAATGGCCAAACCTTCGATAGTTTGTTCAATGGCCTGTTTTAACAACTTGTTTTCCGCTTCTGCTTTCTTTCGTAATGAAATGTCGTTGGCAATACTCATAATAGCCGGAGTATCCTGCCAAGTGATCTTTGTGACAAATACCTCTAACGGCAATATCGATCTGTCTTTCCGGTAATGCTCTACCTCAAATATCGCTTCATCGTTATTCATGATTAACGCCATACGTTCATCTATTTTATTGGCACTTTCAGGCACATCAATATCCCGCAAGGTAAGAGACATGAACTCCTGTTCGGTGTAACCATGGAGCTCAAGATTTTTTTTGTTAGTATAGAGAAAGCGGCCTTTAAAATCGTGAACCGTTATTGCATTCGGGGTTATATCAAGCATTGCGAATGGTATTGCCAGGCTACGGACAGTACGGTGATTTGCCAGCTCTTTTTCCAATTCGCTGATCCTGGATCTTAGTTGGTCGTATGTGAGCTTTTTTGCAGACACAGATTTAGGAATAACTAACACATTAACGTTACTGTTGAAAACAGACCAAGAATGCATTACAAGTTAACAAAAGTTATAACAAAAACTTCAAAACACAAAATCAAAACAGTCATTGCGAAAACAATAGTCACTAACCTGAACAATTAAGAATAGCTTACAGAATAAAATCGTTATTTATTAATGAGACTCAATTTTCATGAATATCATGATATGACCCCGAGAGTTATCGGGGGTAAGTCGAATTCCTGCCCATCCGGCAGGTGGGAATCCCGACAGCCCCGCCTGCCGAGCCTCGGCGGGCAGGGAAGCTAGTCGGGATAGAACACCCTGTGCTCTTGGCACAGGGTAAAATTCTTTTTAGGGTCTTGGGTCTTGCCCAAGGGTAAACGCCATTTACTTTTCAACGGTTTTGAAATTTTAAAAAATATTTTAATCGGACAGTAGTGTTATTTATTATTGGAAATTGAGCCCGGAGCTTACAAATTGAAATAATGAAACAGGGTAATAATCATTTTCGCTTCTTATTCAGACAATAATGACTTATAAGCTATGAATTTAATAAGAATAAAATCAACGAAACAGTTCAAATGTCAGCATAAACAGGTCAAAACTTTGTAAATACTAAGCCGGTTTATTGTACTAATCTTTCCGTATCTATGAAAAATTTTTCACGCGAAGATTTCTATGGTTTAAACAAATGTTCTTTGAAATATTTTTATGCAAGTTGATA
>CAZWIU010000207.1:0-3331 GCA_964634105.1 uncultured Bacteroidales bacterium
GATTTAGGGGTGTGTATTCCTGGTAATTAGGTATCAAAACGGACATTCATTTAAAATATTTCAAAACCGATGAATTCAAGAGGTTTAAGGATATATCGCCACCTGCGGGGCTCAAACTTTCGCATGTGAATTTTTCTACATATTATTCGCCTCTGACGAGGCTGAAAGGAAGTACCGTAGGTACGAAATATAAAAAAAATTGAATCTGATCGGGCAATAGTGTTTTTTAGTTAAATATTATATACCCGCATATCAGAGCTGCAGCAATTCTTCTTTGCTTGTCTGTGCATCAACAACGGTTATTGCAGCCATATTCACAATATCCCGCATGGAACTTTCCATCTGCAATATATGCACTGGTTTCTTTAATCCAAGCATAATCGGACCGATAATCTCTGCACCGCCTAATTCCTTCATCATTTTGTACGCAATATTTCCTGAACTGAGATTAGGAAAAATGATGGTGTTTACATCGTGGCCGACAAGTTTGGAGAAAGGAAACTGCTCTTTCAGGAGCCTGTTGTTGAAAGCATAATCGGCCTGCATTTCGCCGTCGACAATGAGGTCGGGGTAATTGGTATGCAATATTTTTATGGCTTCCTGTACCCGCAATGGGCTTCCTTCGCGAATCCATCCGAAATTTGAGAATGAAACCATGGCAATTTTTGGTTCTATATTGAATTTCCTGACTTCATTGGCCACCAGGAGGGTTGTATTTGCCAGTACCTGACCGGTGGGCTGAATATTCACCGTGGAATCGGCAAAGAAAAATGGGCCACGCTTGGTAATAACAATATACATTCCCGCAATATGATGCAGGCTGTTGTTATACCCGACAATATGAACGGCAGGGCGGATTATATCGACATATTTTCCTGTGAATCCAGAAAGGAAAGCATCCGATTCGCCCGTTTCCACCATCATGATCCCGAAATAATTCCGGTTATACATCAGCTCAAATGCTTCTTCGTAGGTAAGACCTTTTCTTTTTCTTTTTTCAAATAGTATCTGTGCATATTTCTGCCTTCGTTCCTGTTCCGCCGGAGAACGATGATCGACAATGGGCATGTCGTCGATAATCAGCCTGTTCTCTCCGGCAATTCTTTTAATCTCATCGGCATCGCCCATCAGAACCGGAAGTCCGATCTTTTCATTTTTTATCAGTTGGGCAGCTTTAAGTACCCTGTGGTCATCGGCAGCAGCAAATACAATACGTTTTGGGTTGCTTTTTGCCTTCAGCTGCACTTCGTTGATCAGAAGGTTATAGGTGCCCATACGTTTCATGAGCTCAATTTCGTATTGTTTCCAATCGGTTATGGGGTGCCTGGCAACGCCGGTTTCCATTGCTGCCTTTGCAACGGCCGGGGCAACCGTGGTGATCAGCCGGGGATCAAGAGGTTTTGGTATGATATAATCTTTACCGAACACAAAGCTTTTTTGTTTGTATGCCAGGCTCACAGATTCAGGAACTTCCTTTTTCGTCAGTTCTGCCAGGGCATAAACTGCGGCTATTTTCATTTCTTCATTAATGGCTTTGGCTTTAACATCGAGAGCGCCCCTGAAGATATACGGGAATCCGAGCACATTATTGATCTGGTTCGGATAGTCGGAACGACCGGTGGCAAAGATAAGGTCGTCTCTGGTGCTCATGGCGTCTTCATATGAAATTTCCGGATTCGGGTTGGCCATGGCAAAAACGATCGGATTTTTAGCCATCGACTTTAGCATGTCTTTCGACATTACCCCGGCCACCGATAAGCCAAGGAACATATCAGCGCCTTTGAGCGCATCGGCAAGTGTCCGGCAGCTTGTCTTGCGGGCAAATTCCTGTTTGTAACGATTCAGGTCAGTGCGGTCGGTACTGATTACTCCCTTGCTATCTACCATGGTTACATTCTCAGGTTTAACACCGAGCCTGATATAGAGCCGCGTGCACGATATAGCCGATGCTCCGGCACCGTTCACAACAACCTTGATCTGATCGATCTTTTTCTTCGCTATTTCGAGTGCGTTGAGCAAGCCTGCCGAGGAGATAATGGCAGTTCCATGCTGGTCGTCGTGAAATACGGGAATATCAAGCTCGGCTTTCAGGCGTTCTTCTATCTCAAAACATTCGGGAGCTTTAATGTCTTCCAGGTTTATTCCCCCGAAAGTAGGAGAGATTGCCCTGATTGTTTTGACAACATCGTCGATATTCTTCTGGTCTATTTCAATATCAAAGACGTCCACATCGGCAAAAACCTTAAACAGGAGGCCCTTCCCCTCCATCACCGGCTTACCTGCGAGGGCGCCGATATCACCCAGTCCCAGTACCGCTGTTCCATTGGATATGACTGCCACAAGATTGTTCTTGGCAGTATACTTATAGGCATCATCCGGAGTCTTCTCAATTTCGAGACATGGTTCGGCAACCCCCGGAGAGTATGCCAGCGACAAGTCGTATTGTGTGGAATAGGGTTTGGTAGGCACTACCTGGATTTTTCCGGGACGTCCGCCGGAATGGTATTTTAAAGCATCTTCGCGTGTAAAATTAGCCATAACCGTAATGTTAAAATTTTGTAATAAGTTACGTTATTTTTCAGCGAAAACGTATGATTAATGTTAGGTGCTTGATGTTGGGTGCTAGGTACTAGGTACTAGGTACTAGTTAGTCAATAGTCAATGCCTAAATAATGTTGAATTGTTAAACTGTGTAAATGTTGAATTGAATAAATAGAAAAGTTTTACTCCATTATATTGATTAAACAATTACAGATTGGCTAATTTAACGAGGCTGTATAAAAAGGCATCTCAAACGTCATTGCGAGCGCAGCGTGTGTTGTGGGTTGTTGCTATTTATCTTTATTCTTTCTTAACATTTCAATATCAATACTATCCTTTTCTCGTTTACTAAACTCTTTGGAGGTTATTAAATCCTCGTATGAAATAATTGAAAGTTCGATATTGTCATGCTTGATCGTATATCTGTTTTTATATGATTTATTGAATTTATCTAATCCTTTAATATTCGGTAAAAAATCAAGTTTATAATCCTCAAATTCGACTTTAAAAAAGCTTTTATTTGGGTCCGGTTTTTTTTCATCATAAAAATCACTTTTAGATCCAATATCCTTTAAGGCCTTTAGTAAATTAAAGTAATTTTCATAGGTTGGGTTATACCAGAAATCTAAATCATGTTTTCCTAATAGTGATCCATTAGATGCTCTTGATAATCTGGCATATCCATGAATCGCAACAGCAGTTCCTCCAACTATAAGATATTCAACTTTATATTTGTTTATATGATTATCCGTAATTGTACCTGAATTTACCATACCATGTATCTTCTATG
>CAZWIU010000208.1:0-3255 GCA_964634105.1 uncultured Bacteroidales bacterium
AATATCCAATATCCAATCACTACTGTCTGATTAAATATTTCAAAAACGTTGAATTTAAAAGTATAAGGTTATATCGCCACCTACGGGGCTCAAACTTTCGCATGTGACTTTTTCTACAAATAATTAGCCTCTGGCCAGGCTAAAGGAGAGTACCGTAGGTACTAAATATTTATAGAAGAGGCAATTATAATTAGTTTAAAAGTGCCGTAGGTACGAAATATAAAAAACATTGAATTTAACCGGACAATAGTGATAGGATAACTTAATTATAACTACATAAACAAGAAACAGCCTGCATAAAGTAACATATTTGCCGTATGGGAAGTAAGTGGATAATTCAGATAGTATAATTATACTTGACCGACTGCATAAGGGGCCTTTTTGCATATCAGGTTTGGCAGGAAGGACATATTTCTTAAGATTAATAACAAATATTTATTGAGAAATTGAACAATTTCAGTATATAAATTGACCTGTAAGAACGATTAATAAAATTTATGAGGTGTTTATCATTTCACATTAATATGCTAAAATTCAATCGTTTATGAATTTATTAGAGGATATGAACAATAAGTTAAGGCATAATACGGTTTAAAAATATCATCGATATAGGTGCATAATAATTAATAAAAATCTAACTTTGACCATTATTATATTATTAAACTATGAAAGAAGGAAAAGTAAAATTTTTTAATGAATCAAAAGGATTTGGTTTCATTAAAGACAATGAAACAGGCGAAGAACATTTTGTCCATGTTAGTGGTCTGATTGACAAGATTAAAGAGGACGATCAAGTAACATTTGAACTCCAACAAGGGAAAAAGGGATTAAATGCGGTGAATGTTAAATTGATATAATCACCGGGACAAAATACTTATTTGATTTTTGGAAACTCCACTCAGAAGGTGGAGTTTTTTTTATAAATATCCAACTTGTCTTGTTTATTTGAGTTTCTTTTCTTCCTTCATTAAGGATGCATTGATGTATGGAATGAAATAACAGGATGTTGCAATATATTCATAAACAATCAGATTGACAGAGGCACTGAAGAGAGGATTATATTTCACAGGATTTCTAAGGACTAATCATTTACCAGCTTCCACTGGCACCACCACCTCCAAATCCCCCTCCGCCAAAACCCCCGAAGCCTCCGCCTCCAAAACTACCTCTGCCCGATGAAAAATTACCCCAACTAGTTCCACTATTACGGGAATGCGAACCTGAAGAAGATCCCAACATTGAAAGCAATATCCACAAAGGCAAATTTCTACCTATCGAACGTTTGCTAACATTTCTAGCCCTGCCTGCAATACCCAGGAAGATAAATGCCAGTACTACTAAAAAGAAAATACTTCCCGGAAAGGCATCAGATTTTGTTTGCTCTTCATATTCTTTTGCTGAGAATTCACCAAGGCTTAATTGCATTATAACATTAATAGCACTGTCAATGCCACCATAATAATCATTTTGCCTGAATCTGGGCAGAATTTCATTCTCCACAATCCACTTAGCGATGGCATCCGGTATTACCGGTTCAAGCCCATAACCAACGGCAATATCTACTTCTCCTTTTTCTTCTGACGTTTTAGGTTTTATAAGAATTACGACACCATTGTCCTTATCTTTCTGGCCGACACCCCACCGCTGGCCGATTTCGGTAGAGACCATCGAGATATCTTCACCATGTAACGAGGGTACTGTTACAACAACCATTTGAGTTGTTGTTCTATTACTGAAGTCTATAAGTTTATCTTCAAGCACTTTAACCTGTTCATCGCTCATTATTCCAACAAGGTCATTCACCAGTCTGGGCGGAAAAGGTTTTTCAGGGAACCAGACAGTCCATGCCTGAGAAGCAGTTATTATCAATAAAAATAGTATATAAAAGCACTTTTTCATCAATCAGTAATCTCCATATGAGATTTCGTTGGATATTTCATTTTTATCGTCGCTTTGGTAGGGAAAGTATTTACTCAATGCATCACCGGCCATTACAATTCCACTTACGAGTCCTTCAGCAAATTGATCCTCTTTAAAGAATCCCTGCATATTTGTCTTGATCTCTTCCCAGAAATTCTCTGGAGTAACTTCATTGATACCGGCATCGCCAAGGATTGCAAATTTTTTATCTTTTACAGCGATATAAAAGAGTACGCCATTGCGTTTTTCAGTCTTATGCATGTTAAGTTTCTCAAACATAGCCGCAGCACAGTCCATAATATCACCATGACAATGATTAACGAGGTGAACCCGAATCTCGCCCGAAGTATTTAACTCTGCGGCTTCTATTGCTTCCTTGATAAGCAAGCGTTCTTTTTTACTGAAAAAATCGGTTGCGTTTGCCATATCAATTTACTACACCAGCATTAAAATTCAACAGTAGGAGCAACTTCAGTGCCGGGTTGTGACTGGAAGTAAGGTTTTTCTTTGAATCCGAAAACAGGCTTAATAAGAAACCTTCCTGCAAAAGCATTATATGCCATCACATTCTCATTGAAACGATTTCTTTCTATATTGATTCTGTTTTCTGTTCGTGATAATTCAGTCTGAAGTTCCAGAAAATTCTGATTGGCTTTCAGATCGGGGTATTTCTCAACAACAACCAATAAACGTGAAAGTGCTGAGGATAATCCGTCCTGGGCTTGTTGAAACTGCCGGAATGTATTTTCATCAAGGTTATCAGCCATAATATTAACTGAGGTAGCCTTAGAACGGGCTTCAATAACCTTTGTGAGTGTTTCCTGCTCGAAATCGGCATAGCCTTTTACAGTATTAACTAAATTGGGAATAAGATCTGCTCTGCGTTGATAGGAACTTTCAACATTTGCCCATTGCTGTTTCACTTGCTGGTTTAGCTTAAGTTCGGTATTGAATATGTTTCGATACCACAGAAATCCTATAAGGACAACTGCTGCTATAATAAGTATAATACTCGTTGTTTTTTTCATAGCATTTAATTTATCGGTTGTAAAGATATTAAAAATCGAAGCAGGAAACGGAGGGGCTAGGCAGAGAGAATCAATATTTCGGTGTAGTGTATTCTATTGCCGGTGAATGACAGACCTGATAATTTTCTTTCAATACAATTTTTTCTAACCATCTACATTTTTTTGGATTGTTAATAATGGCTTCACGCTTTCTCTTATAAAACCAGGAAATAGCAAAGCCTTCTCTGATTATCGAGAAGGCTTCCTTTACTGAATAATATAGGGTTTGCTGATTTTCTCAGCATAAATTATTAGCAAAAATTAAATT
>CAZWIU010000209.1:0-3108 GCA_964634105.1 uncultured Bacteroidales bacterium
TAGAAGAGGCAATTAAAATTAGCATAAAAGTGCCGTAGGTACGAAATATAAAAAAACATTGAATTTAACCGGACAATATTGATTTTCTATATTATTTTCAGTCTTGATATAAGATTAGTTTTTATTCAATAGAATCAGTAGGAAAAAAAGTAGGAAAATGTCACACCAGGATACATCCGTAAAATCGATTTTATTTGCTTTGTCTGCAAACCTTGGAATTGCGATTACTAAAACTATTGCAGCCGTTCTAACCCGTTCGGGGGCTATGCTGGCTGAATCGATCCACTCTTATGCCGACTGTGGAAACCAGGGATTGTTATTCCTCGGGTTGAGGGCTGCAAAAAAGGATCCGGATACAGACCATCCGCTGGGCTATGGGAAGGAAATCTATTTCTGGTCTTTTATTGTCGCTCTCATCTTGTTTAGCATGGGCGGTTTATTTTCGATATACGAGGGAATTCATAAAATAAAACTGCATGAAGGGTTACGAAGCCCTGCTATCGCAATCGTTGTTCTATCGATCAGTATAATTCTTGAAGCGGCATCGCTGTATGGTTGCCTGACCCAGATAAAAAAGCTGAGACATAAACAAACCCTCTGGAATTGGGTGAAGAATAGCCGGATCAGCGAACTTATCGTAGTCCTGGGGGAAGATATCGCTGCTTTGTTAGGCCTGGCTTTTGCCCTGATCGCAATCATTCTTGCCATGATAACCGGAAATTCTGTTTATGATGCGATCGGTAGTGTCGGCATCGGAGTTCTGCTGGTGATTGTTTCTTTTTTTCTTGCCGTGAAAATTAAAAGTCTTTTGATTGGTCAAAGTGCGAATGATGAAATCCGCATACAAATTAAATCCTTTTTAGAAGCCAGGCCCGAAGTTGAGCAGGTGCTTAACCTGATCACGCAGCAGTTAGGCCCGCAGATTATGGTAGCTGTTAAAGTAAAAATGAAGAAAGCTGACTCTGCCGATCAGTTGATTGATAACATTAATGCCTGTGAAGAGGCATTGAGGAAAGAAAATCCTGCGATCAAATGGATATTCTTTGAACCCGACAGTGAATAAACTTTAACATTTAATCATGCAGGTTTACCCCATCTTTTTCCTTGTAAGATCTTATCCATTTAGGTACTGCATCGATAATTACACTGATCACACAAAACAGGATCAGGATCGTCAATCCTGAATTTATTATTCCTTGCGCGCGGGTTGTAGATTCAATGATTTGCGGGATAAACAGGTTTTTCAGGTTCAATATCCCGGCAGAGATCGTGGTGATTCCTACAAAGAGCATTGGCAATACGGTAATCCATGCATACTTCGCTTTACCCCTGTTAATAATATACGATGTTCCGACGGCCAGCGCCAGGGTAGCCAGTAACTGATTGGCTGATCCAAACATCGGCCAGATAGTAGCCACGCTGCCGGTATAGATAAAATAGCCCCAGCAGCATACCACAATAAAGCTTGTTATCAGGTTTCCGGGTAACCAGTCGGTTTGTCCGAACCGTTTATAAAACCTTCCCCCGGTTTCCTGGAGTATGAAACGGGCAATACGCGTTCCTGCATCGATGGTCGTAAGGATGAATAACGCTTCAAACATAATGGCGAAGTGGTACCAGTACGACATAAGACCTTTTAACCCCGGTATGGAAGAAAAAATCTGCGCCATACCAACCGCCAGGGATACAGCTCCTCCTGTTCGCCCGTCGATATTTTCCTGCACTGCTGCAGCAAGGTTAGGCAAGTCGCTCTGTGTAAATCCTAAATTATAGAGCTGGGGAAGAATAGCTTCAATTTTATCTTTCGGAACATTGATCAGGAAGTAATCCAGCGGAAAGAGACTTGATGCGGCAATCAGCGCCAAAATACTTACAATACCTTCCGACAGCATCGATCCAACGGCAATAAATCGCATATGCGATTCTTTCATGACCATTTTAGGCGTGGTACCGGAACTTACCAGTGCGTGGAATCCCGATATTGCCCCGCAGGCAATGGTAATAAATAAATAAGGATATAATTTCCCCGGGATGACAGGACCTCCTCCATTTACAAACATAGTAAATGCAGGCATCTTCAGAGTTGGGGCGACAATAATAATTCCTACTGCAAGCATGCCTATTACTCCTAGTTTCATGATTGAACTCAGATAATCCCTGGGTGAGAGTAAAACCCAGACCGGCAGCACTGAGGCAAAGAATCCGTATATAGCCAGTAGTATGGTAAGCGTCTTTTTATCGAATGTAAACCAGCCCGCAATGGGTGAGCCCGGTATAAATCGACCCAAGATAACAGCGGCAGTCAGTAAAATCACTCCAATAACTGTTGCTTCGGCAGTCTTTCCCTTACGAAAACGAAACATCCAGAAACCCATCAAAATGGCAATGGGGATCGTCATGGCAATTGTGAACGTACCCCAGGAACTTTCCGACAGGGCATTTACAACAACAAGTCCAAGCCCGGCAAGGGCAACTATCAGAATAATAATTACTGCTATCGAAACATTGATGCCGCTGAAATTACTGATCTCTTTCCTGGCTATTTCGGCAAGCGATTTGGCGTCATGCCTGCCCGATGCAACCAGGATAACAAAATCATGCACAGCGCCCGCCATAACGGCGCCAACCAAAATCCAAATAAATCCGGGGAAATAACCAAACTGCACCGCAAGTACCGGCCCTACCAGAGGTCCTGCACCGGCAATAGCAGCAAAATGATGTCCGAAAAGAACCCATTTGTTCATCGGATAATAGTTATGCCCATCGAACAGCCTTGTCGAAGGCATTACACCGGTATCATTTATAGTAAGTACCCTGGCCGCAATAAACCCAAAATAGAATCGGTATGCCAGCACAAATATGGCAAGAGCACCCAGAACAAGAGGTAATGCATTCATTTTTCTCCTGATTTTCGCATTGAAACGGTAAAAGTAAAAAAGTTCTGCATTATTGATAATACGATATAAGCAGAATGTATTCAATCAATGAAAATGACAATCTGAGATAACAACTTAACAGCATTTCTTTGTTATTCCTGATGGCTAATAATTTAGAATGAATGTCCGTTTTGATACCTAATTACCAGGAATACACACCCCTAAATCTCCT
>CAZWIU010000210.1:0-3108 GCA_964634105.1 uncultured Bacteroidales bacterium
GCTCAGGAAAATCTAAATGAAAAAACGAAAAACAGTTAAAATAGGCCAAAAGAATTAAACCTCTGAAGGTGAGATATGAAAAAAGACGCAATAATTTATTCTGTAATATTTGTTCTGATTCTGATGGGTTGTAAAGATAATTCCGATAATCCCGTTATATCCAAACCTGTTGAGTACGATACACTTGTACCTCTCAATGTTGGTAATTACTGGCTTTACCAAGGGTATTATCTTAACGATGATGGGTCTGTTAATTTTCCTCAGAATGACAAGTTTGGTTTTATCGTTCAAAAATATGGGGCAAATTCAACAAATTATCAGATGTATAGATGTGGTGAAGACTTTGTACCAATTGATGATACACCATACAATTTGTATGGTGGAAGTAAGCTAGTCAATGAAAATAAAAATGGGTTTTATTACTCCGGTATAATAAGAAAAGACACACTGGTAATGACATTTAACGATTTAATATTTTCATACCCAGCAGAAAAAGGAAAATCAGTAAGCGGACATGTATTTTATTATTCCACAGCGGGTAATTATTCCAATATTCCAGATGATATAATTACTGATTACACATGTATATCAACAGACTCATTATTTACAACGCCGCTTGGAGATTTTAGATGCATAGTCTATAAAATGGCTTATGCAGACTTCGAGCCATTGTACCGTTCAGAGGTTTATTACTTTATTAAACCTGGTCTTGGTATTGTTGGAATGGTGCAGATGACATATCACTATAACAGAAATGAATACACATACTTTACAAAGTATGTGTTAACAGATTATAAAATCAAATAGGTGGAAAAAATGAAAAAATTATTGGTTGTTTTTATTAGTTTTTATTTAGCTGCGGGTTAATACTTGCTCAGGAAAATCTAAATGAAAAAACGAAAAACAGTTAAAATAGGCCAAAAGAATTAAACCTCTGAAAGGTAAACTATGAAAAAAGACACAATAATTTATTCTGTAATACTTGTACTGCTGCTCATGGGTTGTAAAGATAATTCAGATAATCCCGTTATATCCAAACCAGTTGAATACAATACACTTGTACCTCTCAATGTTGGTAATTACTGGCTTTATAGAGAATATGAACTTAATTCAGACGGTAGCGGTGGAACACCTAGTCAATGGAAATTCGGATTTATTATAGACGATACTTTGACACAAATAATTAATGGTGAGAAAACTCTGAATTATAAGTTATTTAATTGCGGTGAAGAGCTTAAACCCTATTATGATAAACCCGGATCATTCGAAGGTAGCAAATTAATTTATCAAAATAGAAATGGACTGTATTATTCAGGAAATGAAAAATATGATAAGGTTAAAATGTCGTTTAATGATTTAATATTCCCTTACCCAGTAGAAAAAGGCAAGTCTGTAAGTGGGCACGTATTCTATTATTCAACTTTAGGAAATTATTCCAATGTTTCCGATGAAGTAATTACACAATACACTTGTGTATCAACAGATTCATTATTTACAACTACACTGGGAGACTTCAGATGTATTGTTTATAAAATGGCTTATGCAGATTTAGAGCCATTGTTCCGTGATGAAGTTTATTACTTCGTTAAACCCGGTTTTGGTATTGTAGGAATGGTAGAAATGGTGTACCACTATAATAGTAAAGAATATAGTTATTTAAGGAAAACTTTATTAACAGATTATCAATTAAAGTAAGGGGAAACAGAAATGAAAAAGTTATTTATTATCCTCGTTATTTTTATATTTAGCAGCAACTTTATATTTGCACAAGAAAACATATTTGAAAAGATAAGTACAGGCTTTACTGCATCAAAATCAGCAATCGAAAAGATTGAAAGATTCAAATCAAGAGACGCGATAAAAAACTGGGAACGGGTTTCATTAAAACATGATATTGTCCTTTCAAAAAACTACAAGGGTATATTCAACATATTTGATAAGAGCTTGGAGTTTGAAATAACAAAAGATTTTGGAACAGATATCAATGGAATTCAGGGATTTAAAGCGGACCTTAAAGAAGGCGGCTATGCAATACTTTCGAGTTCGGATAACGGAATTGGAGCCTCAATATGGCATAAAGGAAATTTTTATAGCATAGAATCTGTTGAAGACGGTGTTTATTTTGTATCCGAATCGGATATGACCGAAATTGCAAAAGGTGAAAGTTCGAACGATTACCCAAACGAAATTAAGCTTGGTAAAACCGGATCAAATACTTCAGTTAAGTCCACACTTTCTTCAGCTGCGGTAAAAGTTTTTGTTGCTTACACGCCTGCCGTTGCGCAGAATTATAATGTTTCTAATTTAATAAACGAATGTAGAAATACAACAAACAATGCTTTTGAGAATAGTGATATAGCTTCGAGCATTGATATAGTTGGTTATTCGCAATTAAGCTATACTGAAAGTGGGGATGACGAAACGGATATAAACTACTTTATGACAAAAAGTGATGGTTACTTGGATGAAATACATAGTTTAAGAAATCAATATGAAGCTGATGTTTGTGTGTTGTTGGTAAATACCCTTGATAATCATGGCTATGCTGCTTCAACCGGGGCAGACTTTAGCGATGCTTTCTGTGTTGTGAGAGCGAATTCGGCAGTAAGTTATTATACGTTTCCACACGAGTTGTCACATTTATTTGGTTGTAGACATGAGGTTGAGGATGATCCTTCATCAACGCCATATGCAAATGGACATGGCTTTTCATGGAACGGAAGCCTTTATGGAACTTCACGTTGGTATTGTACAATAATGTCATTAAAGCAGGCTCAATTTCAAACAAAATATTTACGGGTACCATACTTTTCCAATCCGGATGTTTTGGATGATCTAGATAATCCAATGGGTACATTGAATACTAATTACTGTGCTTATGCAATAGATGACTACGCTTCGAATATCGCAGCACTTGAACCATATCGTACTACGTCCGGTACTATGGATGTAAATGAATGGTGGAACGGGACAGTCAATGTAACAGGAAATGTTACAATAGCAAGTGGGGTAAGCTTAATAATAGCTGCCGGTACACAAATTAGTTTTGCTTCCGGTTCATCAATTACTGTTAACGGAACGTTAAACGCAAGTGGCACATCATCATCG
>CAZWIU010000211.1:0-3072 GCA_964634105.1 uncultured Bacteroidales bacterium
ATTAACATAAATTATTAATATACAATGCTTTATTCCAAATTTAAGGGTCAACTAACTAGGATAAGCCCGTAGGGCTTACAGATGAGTAACCACGGGCATCGCCCGTGGAAAAACGCACAACGGTTAGTAGTCGCAACTACCTGCAATAAACAAACTGTTGATACTCCATGCGACGAAAAGAACCTGCTTAAATCAGGATGAAAGACTTTGCTAGTCGAAGTGTTTAATCTTTCAGGATAGCATGGATGGCATTTATCCTAAGCCCAAGCCAGAATAATTGAACTGTAGAAGCTTAAACAACTGTAAAAAATATGACAGGAGTGAGGTAAGATAATAGATTTTGAGCAGATTTTACCGTACCATGGTGCATTATTGAAACCTGAAACTTTCTTTGACATAAAATCTATGTTATGCTCGGAACTTTGCCACGGTGGGGTCCCAGTACTGACTTATCAAATGTTTCCTGGTGTAACTACCGGAATTACGAAGCAATCGCGAACACCGATAAAATAAATTATGATGTGAGCAAATTCCCTTAACATAACATCAGCGCCGTTCTATAATCCCGATATTTATCGGGATCATTGAACTGATGTTATGTTATCCCGCAAAATGCGGGAACGGGAATTTCCTGCGGTTGTGGTATAACCTGCATGCCGAAGCGGTAGTGCAGGCAGGTGTATCTGCATTATGTTAATATTGCTTTGGAGATGAATAAGAGTATGTTATTCATTCACTTAATGATTTTTTAAGGTATTCAGGCTAAGAGGAAGAGCTGGCCAAATGGGTAGGGCAGATAAACACACTTGCAGCGGAAGTACGGAGTTACAGGTGTGTGGCAGTGTAAAAATAATTGTTTGGATATTTGTAGAAACACATTGAAAAAATGCATACTATCAGACTGAAAATTAATGAAAAGGTTTATAATAAGATTATCTGGCTTCTAGGCAAATTTAATAAGCATGAAGTTGAAATTATGCGAAGATGCTTACTTTTTCAAGAACCCGGAATACATGGAGAAAGAGTTAGAGGAAATAATATCCGGTCAGATGAATTTTATTGAAATAGACGAAGCGGAGCAAAGACTGGAAAAAGTTATCAAACAGGATGAAAATCGTATTTCAGGAATCCTTTCTAAACCGGTTAGAAAATCAGATTGACTAAATTGCCATGGATAGCCCAAAGCGAGCCAGAAAATTTAAAAATGAATAGTAGCTGGCATAGAGGATAGAGATTTAAGTTGCACAAAATCATTATCCTCCTCAGAGACATTCAGTTCTTCCAGGCAGCAAATAAAATTATACTATGACTATTCCTTTACAAAAAGGATTGTATGCTGTTTGTCCCCGTAATACACTTTTGCCAGATACAGTCCTTTCCTCAGATGGGAAATATTGATATGTTCATTATTTGTCACGGATTGTTTTTTAAGAACAATACGACCCGTCAGATCAATCAGACTAATTTCATTGATCAGGATGCCGGAAAATTCAATCCGGAGAAAATCGCTTGCCGGGTTCGGAATGATCCTTAATACATCTGCTGACTCGCCAGGATAATTCGATTCCTGCACCACTGGCCGGTCGGTTTCTGAATACCTGAATATGTAAGCAGATCCGCAGCCACCGAAATACCCCTGTTCCGATTCGGCAGTAGAGCCAATTATTATAGCTGAATCGGCGATGGCAACACTGGTTCCGAAACTAAGGCTTAGAAGTTCCCCTTCCGGCCATAACTGGTCCATATACACCCATTCACCACTTTCTTCCCTGTGATAAACAAATGCCGACCCTGTAAGAATATCAAATTCATTGGTATGCCGGAAGGAACCTGCTACTGCATACTCACCTGAAATGGAAACGCTGTACCCGAAATTGGCCTGATACTTTCTTACCGGAGCAACCAGTTTTTGTTTTAGGTACCAATATCCGGCTTCTCCAAGCTCAAAAATATAGGCAGCTCCGGCCCGCCATAGAGAATCCTGACCATCCGCATTAAAACTTTGGTATGGAGCTCCTACTATGGCATAATTTCCTGAAACGCATACACTGAAACCGAAATTGTCGTTTGGATGGTGATCAGTAGCCCTCAGCTTGTCATTGAAGTTCCAGTTCCCCAGTGAGTCAAGCTCATAAACATAAACTGATCCGGTATTGAAACAACTGTCGAATCCATACCGGTCATGATCCTCCAGATAGGCACCAATGAATGCATAGCTGCCGGAGACAGACGTACTATAACCGAAATAATCATCTTTATATGCATCGTAGGCTTTGATTTTTTGTGTTTCCTGCCATAAGCCTGCGCTGTCTGAACGAAAAGCGATCACAGCTCCTGTATGTTCATCAAGATACGCTCCCACGATAAGGTTTTGTGCATCTTTTGCGATAGAAGTGCCAAAGGAATAACTATAAAAAGAGCCTGATCCGATAGATTGAAAAAGAGACCAGGTATTATTCATGTCAGGTTTGTATACCAACACCACAGGGTCTATCTGCGCAAAGCTCCCTACAAAGGCAGTACTGTCCTTCATGAGTACACTCCAGCCAAAAAAGTCCCCTTCAGTGACTTCTGTGGCCAGAATTTTCCTTTTCTGATACCAGTTGTTATCAGGATACTGTTCATAGATATAAGTAGCTCCGGCAACTTTTAATGTATCCTGCATATCTTCGGATATATAATCTTTGTACTTAGCACCCACTATTGCAAACTTATCCTGAATAGAGACACTATATCCGAATCCGTCCGATTTCATCCGGTCATCTGCTATTATGGTTGCGACAGGCTCCCAGTATTGTGCACTTAATTCAATAGTTGACGTAACCATGAATAAAAGCAGGAGTGGAGTACACAATATTTTCATATTCATTGCCAGTTTGATATGGAATTTAAACGAAAAATCATTCCGGGTGTTACAGAAAACTGCAGAATTAATTAAAGCAAGTGTATCGAAAATTACCAGTTGGAAGGCTGGATGAGCGAGTAATTTACGATATTCT
Source organism: uncultured Bacteroidales bacterium (assembly GCA_964634105.1). GTDB lineage: Bacteria > Bacteroidota > Bacteroidia > Bacteroidales > UBA10428 > UBA10428. The sequence goes on from CAZWIU010000211.1 coordinate 3,000, forward strand.
TGCGGTATTGGTTTTAAGTAGTCAACCCTTAAAAAGTCGTTGTTTTTAGAAAATGATAATTTAAAACAGGGAT
>CAZWIU010000212.1:0-2918 GCA_964634105.1 uncultured Bacteroidales bacterium
ATTGAAGTTTTACACCTGCCTTTTTTTTATTGATTTGCTTAAGTTGACAGCAATGCCCTTTTGTCCCCCTCTTCAAGTGTAATTACCTGGAAAGTGGCAGAAGTATAAAAGCACATCTATACTCACCCCGCTTCGCACCCCTCTCTCACGAGAGAGGGGTTGAACAAACCCGGCATTATCAAAATACAAGGTGGGGTGAGTAAAAAAAGAGGAATTATATCGATTCCCTGCCTTTATCTATGCAATTACCTTCTTCAAGAGGGGGAAGGATTTGGGGGTAGTAAGTCCCCTCCTGAGAGGAGATTTATGAGTGTGTATTCCTGGTAATTAGGTATCAAAACGGACATTCATTTTTTATAAATAATTTGTTATGAGACACCCTCCAGTAGGGGTGTGTATGACGCATTAATTTTTTATACTATTTTGTGTTGACATAACACTAGTTTTTTTTAAGGTTTTTATCATCAGCCCGTAAGAATATCTAAAAAAAAATTAGGTTTGTATCTTTAATCAGTACCTCCTGAATATGCAACTTCTCAGAAAAAAACCGATCGACCAGCTCATTAACGAATCGAATAATAGTGAGCATGGAATGAAGAAAGTATTATCTGCCACCAACCTAGTTTTACTGGGTATTGGCTGCATAATCGGTACCGGAATTTTCGTATTGACGGGTACTGCGGCAGCTATGCATGCCGGCCCGGCTATTACCTTATCTTTTCTTCTTTCGGGTATCGGATGTGTATTTGCAGGTTTGTGTTATGCCGAATTTGCTTCGATGTTGCCCATTGCCGGTAGCGCTTATACGTATTCCTATGCTACACTGGGTGAGTTTCTTGCATGGATCATCGGGTGGGACCTCATTCTTGAATATCTATTTGCCTCTTCAACGGTTGCTGTGGGATGGTCGGGATATGTTGTAAGTTTCCTGAATGATTTTGGGTTACACATTCCTGATAAATTATGCCAGGCGCCCATCAATTTTGTTAAAGGGACCGGATGGGTGCTTACAGGTAACTATATCAATCTTCCTTCAATATTCATTATAGTCTGTGTTTCTATTCTTCTTGTCATTGGGATAAAAGAATCCTCCAGGTTCAATAATATAATCGTTATTATTAAGGTTGCCGTAGTGCTTTTATTTGTCATTTTTGGTATCCATTATATCAATACCAATAACTGGACCCCATATATACCCAAGAATACCGGAATTTTCGGACAGTATGGCATCAGCGGGATATTTACAGGAGCAGGCGTTATCTTTTTTGCCTATATCGGTTTCGACGCTGTTTCGACGGCAGCACAGGAAACCCGGAACCCAAAACGTGATATGCCTATCGGTATTCTGGGTTCATTGCTGATCTGTATGGTTTTGTATGTTGCTGTCGCAAGCGTATTAACCGGTATTGTCGACTATAAAGAATTAAATGTGCCTGCCCCCATTGCCCTGGCAATTGATAAAACAGGTGAGGCGCTTTACTGGTTACGACCGCTGATTAAAATAGGGGCTATTGCCGGACTAAGTTCTGTAATACTGGTGCTGATCATGGGACAGCCCCGCATCTTTTATACTATGGCAAAAGATGGTCTGTTGCCAAAATCATTCGCACACCTGCATCCGAAATTCAGAACACCGCATGTTACTACAATAATTACCGGCGGAGCAGCTGCAATCATATCAGGTTTATTGCCCATCAATATACTGGGCGAGCTGGTTTCCATCGGCACCCTGCTCGCATTTGTTATTGTTTGTACCAGCGTTCTTATTTTAAGAAAAACAAAACCAGAAATACATCGTCCCTTTAAAACCCCCTGGGTACCTGTAGTCCCCTTGTTTGGAATAGCCATCTGTTTGTCGCAAATGATAGCCCTCCCGCTGGATACCTGGATGCGGTTAATCATCTGGATGGTCATCGGACTGGTTATTTATTTTACCTATAGCTATTGGCATAGTAAATTAAGAAAGGAAGGATAACGATTCTATTACATGTACATGAGATTCCGAAACAATTTCGAACACATTCGGAATGGAATGACACATTGATGACTTTTGGTACAGCCTCTACTCCCATGTCACTCGCCTTTTTATAATGCCCTCAACCTGCACATTTCTCCCGTTGATAATATCATTATCAATTAGTTGCACTCAACAAAAAAATGTAATACTTTTTCAGAACATTTTTAGTATAACCAGACCTTTATGAAAAACCCCCTGGTCGATAAGGTCTATGAATTCGTAAATCATATTATACATGGTCCGGGGAAATCATTACTATCTGAAAGAAACTTTTCTTCTTATAAACATTGTCCGATAACAGGATTGGATATTTCGATGCAACCCGGGAACAGTAAATTTTTAAGCTATACGGGAGTGAAATGGTATTTTGAGCATAACAGGAAAATTTATAATACAGTACTGGCTCCCCGGTTGAGTATTTATTTTAAGAATGCCGATCCTGATATTCAATTTCGTGTGATAGCGCATAGCATCAGAAATTCCGACAGTAACCCAAGGAACAATTACCGCAGGGCCATTCAAAAAGTACTCTCCGAAAAAGAGTGTCTGTTCAACAACCTGAATCTAATCGACAAGGAAAAATTAAAAGAAGCCGGGCTATCGGAAACCCTCAATAAGTAAATTTTTCAGATATTTTAAATTTCTTTCCCAACCATCATCCAAAATTATTCAAGAGGAAGATCAGAGTTCGGCAGATACTATACTCCCCGGAAATATTCCCATAAAAGCAACCTTTTATGTATACACAGCATCAGTTATGTATTATTAACCTAATAATATATTCTCATGAAAAAACTATTTTTTGTATTTTATGTATTTCTTTCATTACAGGTATCAGCACAGATCGTAAATAGGGTTTGCTGATTTTCTCAGCATAAATTATTAGCAAAAATTAAATTTA
>CAZWIU010000213.1:0-2775 GCA_964634105.1 uncultured Bacteroidales bacterium
ACTATTCCCTGATTGCCGATGGGCAGGTGGTAGGAACCGAACAGATGATCTTAACAGATTAAATATAACAACATGAAAAAACTATTCATTCTAGTTATTTTAATACGAGCTACTGTAGTTATGTCACAGGAGCTTTTGCTTATGGGGGCTGCATGGACTCCTGAATTTAATTTTGAAGATACTGCCGAATATAGATATGTTCAAATTGATACAAACAAAGTCTGGTTTATTGCAAAACCACAGAAAGATATACTTTTCCTGCCGGGCAACATTCCTTCACTTGGTCAATATGCCATATTCACTGATACAGCCCAATATTATGAAAAGAACTGTAAGGCTTCATTCCAGTTTAAAATATTGTTAATGGAAGCTGATGTTTATACAATATCCTTCTATCAAAAATATGACTTTGAACTAAATAAAGATGGTGGTATAATTGAAACTTCTTACGATGATGGTAATACATGGCAAAACATCCTATATGATACTTTAGTAATGAATCATATTGTTAATCTAATAGGTTTTGATCTATACAGTATTGATGACACAATAGAAGCCTTTAAGGGTCAACCGGGTTTTACTGGAACATTTTCAGACGGCAGATACTTTGGAGTTAGTTGGGAAAATTGGAGAATGGTAGGTGATACAATGTTGCTTCGTTTTACATTTGCGAGTGATTCTAGTGATATCCAACATGAAGGATGGATGTTAGATTATTTTGAATTTGGTGGATTTTTGGTCCCTATTGATGGAAAACAAGATATCTTTAGCTTCACAGTGTATCCAAATCCTGTTAAGGATCAATTGAATATTTCAAAACCAATTCTATCTAGTAAGGTAGTCACATACTCAATTACTGGTAATTTAATTAAAGAAATATTTTGTTACGATTGTAACGCCATTGACGTCTCATCACTTCAATCCGGGATTTATCTCCTAAAAATTATTGATAACGACCAAAATTGCTACACTATTAAGTTTACAAAAATATGAAAAAATTGATATTTGTTTTTTTATTATTCTCAGTCATTGTAAAAGGACAAACCACTTATAAAACATTTTATGGTTATGATATCTCTCCTAAAGATACTATACATGCATTAAGTATTTTTATTAATATAGTATTTGACCAGTGCTCTGCGTGTGATCCTTTATACTATATACCGACTCCTAATTGGCCGGCGGGACCGCCCAATACTGTAAATACCAGTCCTCCTGTTTACCTGGCAAATTTTATGGATAGAAACTTCAATCCTAACAATATTCAGGGAACCTTTACAAAAAGATTTGCTGAGGCTTCTTTTAACAATTTCATTGTTGTGGGAGATTTTATAAATGTAAATATTGCTGAATCAAAAATATCCCCTTCAATTGTTGATACTTTTTTTAGTGAACAATTAATGCTTGATTCAGTGATTGCATTAATTAACCAAAATGGTGGCTTACAAACTCATTATGGACATAATACTATAAGTTATTATGATGGTTATATAAATTCTGGTGATCATTTTTTGGTCAAAAATCCTGCATCACCTAACGGTAATTTTGATTTAGTCCAGTTTTTTACTCGCAACACGACAAATTATTTTGGAGGGGTTGAAGGTGGAGGTTATGGATCTGCTGTTTTAACAAAAGAATTATTAGTAAACGGTGTACCTTGTTCATATGATAAAACTACTATTCAAGTTATAGGAAACAGTGACTTATCAAATCCTGATCAAACTCCAACAGAAATCCACGAATTGGGTCATCACTTGTTCGGAATGACTAATTCTGCTCATTATGGAGGAGGAAGCCCTCTTAATGAAGGGGACTTGGTAACATTATCGGCTAACTCCGGATGGGGGATTATGTGTGGTTCACATAGTTGTATGGTTTCGGATAACGGATATGAACGTTGGCGCCTCGATTGGCGAGGGCCAGATAATGATGATTATCCCATTGCTGCAAATAATCAGGAATCGGATATTGAAAAAGCAGATGGACCTAAAAGCTTTACATTGCGAGATTTTGTCACATATGGTGACGCTATCCGGATTAAACTGCCCTATGTTGATGAAGGAGCATTAAATCAATATATCTGGTTGGAAAATCACAGGATTCATCAGAACGGAAAGGAAGATTACCCTTCCTATTGGACAGCGTCATGCAAAGATGACGGGATACCAGGTATTTTTGCTTATTACCAGGTGGGCAAGGATGTCAGAGAAGGAAGCTGGGACGATATGTTACCCAGTCTGACCGATCATTTAATCCCAATTTGTGCTGATGGAAGATGGGATGTGAGAAGACTGGCAGAAACTATGGATGCTTGTATGTATGGATCCGATAATACGAATGTCCAAGAATATTATCAACCGAATCCACTCTGTGGTTATAATGATCTACATAGAAATCATTTTTTCAATACAGATGTTACTAATACATTAAATTGGGTAAATAATGGCATAACTGAAAAAATAATTAAAAAAAAGGATGGTATAACAACCAATAATTTACACTCATTAGGGGACGATGGCGATCCATTCAGTAGTGAGCGACAATTTTTGATCAGTATTCGAAGCAATCCCGCACCTGTTAATGTTGTGACCTATCATCATACAAGACCTGATAAAACAGGAGTGATCAACAAATCAACGCGTATTATTGATAACAGAAAAATTCATTTGAGTGGATTAAGCATTCTTGCCGGCTATGATGAAGGAAATTATAATGTTTATATTAGGGTTTGCTGATTTTCTCAGCATAAATTATTAGCAAAAATTAAATTTACTT
>CAZWIU010000214.1:0-2635 GCA_964634105.1 uncultured Bacteroidales bacterium
TAAATTTAATTTTTGCTAATAATTTATGCTGAGAAAATCAGCAAACCCTATAGTATCTGTGATTTCTCCCGCTGTATATCTCAGCGTTGAATCATATAGCAGCACCTGTGCAGGAATGATGGTCTTTCCATCCATGGTAACAATTCTTATTTTTCTAGCTTTCAGCTCTTTTGCTGTCTGGCCATAGGACTCTATACCAGCCAAACAAAGAATGACAAATACCAATATTAAAGGTATAGTTTTCATTTTTCCCTACTGATAAGTTAGTTGCTAATGTATTCGAATAGTTGAGTTGGTTATTTATTTAGCAACATTTTCGGCCGACAAGGTACATGAACCAAGTTTATCTTTTCCGGTGGCTTCATCAAGCAATGCGAGTTGATTGCGTGCCATGATAATTCCCATCTTGGGTATTTGTTCAATATAGTATACCTGGCCGGCAGCCAATTCAATTTCAAGCGTTGCAGTATTCTCCGCTTTTGAGGTAAAAACATGTTTACCCGGACTCTGATAGGTATAAATGAAACGTTGGCCACCGGTCGCCCCAATATAAATGTCATCGCAATTTACATTAAAGCGAATGGCCAGTCCCAATGGATTTGGACGGACAATATATACCAGGGCTTTATCGGCCGGTGCAGCTAATGTTTTTGCCTGGGCATCGGCTTCGATGCTTGCTTTTTGAACTGCAGAACATCCGGTTAATAATAAAAATAATACAAGCGTGTACAGGAAGTAAATGTTTCGTTTCATGACTTGTCTTGTTAAGGATTAATGATCAGATATTTCAAGGTAAAATATAAAATGCCAAGTGATACCAGTGCCAAAACTAATCCGATTAATGAAAATGACTTTAGAATTATATTGGCAGACCAGTTCAGAAGTACCAGGGCAGTACATTCCAGCAAAAGCATAAATCCGCTTTTCAACGTTATGCGTTTAATGTTACGCACCAATGTATATCCCAGTAGTGCAAAAGAAATCAACGGCAGAAGAAATTGGAGAAAAAGTTTCATACAGAATTATTCGAAGGAATTAATTATTAAATGAAAATAACAATAAAAATAAATTCCGCCATTAGAAAAAATTAACAGAAAGATAACAAGTATAAATCAACTTTCAATTCTTTTGGGGCACTATGTATAAACCGATATTGAAGACTTAACAGAAGATCAACAATTTCGGATAAGCCAGGGTAAATACATTCTATACTGCAATACTCCTCTGTTACCATGCAGACTGATGTCTCTTTCAACGTCGAGGGTTTGGCCAGCATCCATTGTTCCAAACCCTTCGCTTTAAGTGAAACCCATTATAACCTGATGCTGTGCATATCTGGTTTATAGAAATCCTGATACAGCTTAACAGTGATGCATTAAGCAAGGTCATGCATTCAGATTTTCTATCATTATGGTCAGCCGCACAAAATCATCAACCGACAATTGCTCGGGGCGCATGGTGAGTAAATTATCCTCTAGCGGCAAGTTGAGCTTTAGCGGCTGAAGGGAGTTTCTCAATACCTTACGGCGCTGGTTAAACCCTGTTTTAACCACTTTCATGAAAAGCTGATGATCACAAGCAAGCATTGCATTGTTGTTACGTACCAGCCTGATCACTGCCGACTTCACTTTTGGCGGAGGGGCAAAACACTTTTCGTTTACCGTGAACAGGTATGAAATAGAATAGTATGCCTGTAACAGGACACTTAAAATACCATATGTTTTACTTCCGGGAGGCGCTGCAATTCTTTCGGCCACTTCTTTCTGGATCATACAGATCACGTAATTGACCTTATTCCGGTTTTCCAGGATCCTGAAAAAGATCTGGCTGGAAATATAGTAGGGAAAATTACCTATGACAGCTATCGGTTCAGGCAGACCATCCAGAGGGTAGTAGAGAAAATCTGCGTGTATAAACTGCTTTTTGTGATCCGGAAATTTATCGTTCAGACATGCAATGGATTCCAGGTCAATCTCAACAGCATAGAAATCAGTCATTGCATTTTCTACCAGGTACTGTGTAAGAATACCGGTTCCGGGCCCTATTTCCAGAATTGTTTTATAATCGCCGGGAGCAAGACTGTTCACGATCTTACGGGCTATATTATGGTCCGTCAGGAAATGCTGTCCAAGGCCTTTTTTTGCTCTTATCCTATCCATTTCATATTTAAACCAATTATCGATACAATAGTAATAATTTTCGAAAGACAATACATTCCGTGTTTAACACGGAATCCGGGATTTTTGTCTGAATTCCCTGACTGCCGTCAGGCAGTCTGCCTTCGCAGGAATGATGAGCAATTGAACACACTAATGTAAAATAACAAAAAGTCTTTCCTACATAATAATTTAAATGTATAGAAAGAAAATAAAAACACATCCCTCATTAGATGGTCAATTTTTTTATTAACTTCAATACGTAAAGAAATCGCTGTGAGTAACTCTGGTGATAAAATAAAATTCATTCACTTGCAGAATATCTCAGGAATCCTATATTTGTATACTTTACATAAAATACGCTTACTATTGAATAAGCAGAAATATACCTTAACTCACTAACAAGGAAACATCATGAAAAAACTAAGAGACTGTCTAAAATTTCAAATATGAAGTGTTAAAAACTATTGGCCCATCAC
>CAZWIU010000215.1:0-2537 GCA_964634105.1 uncultured Bacteroidales bacterium
TTGTAATACAAACATTTAACTACTTTGAAATAAAAAATCAGCAAACCCTAATTAGAAAATGTTAAATGGTTTTTTATGCCTTATGAAACCATAAAAATGATCGTTAACGCATTTATTCGATCAGCTTATTTTTAACTGGTTGTTGGTACGCATTGCTGTACATGAGACGTATGAGGTCGGTAAAGGCATTCCATATACTGCATCCCTCAAAAAGGCGCTGAATAATTCAACATCCGAAAATTTTTCCTTTTGCTCAACAGATATCAGCTCACCTATTCCAACCCGGGGTTTCTGTCTGGTTTTATTAAATAGTTCATGAGGCATTCTCAATAACCGGATTTTCCAATTAATGGTTCCAAGGAAGTAAAATAGCATTGAGTTTTTGTCGAAAAATCGTATTGGAAGAACCGGCACCTTCACCGAATGGATCAGCTTAAGAATGCCTTTTTGCCAGCTGCGATCCCTTACACGCATATCTTTTATACTGAAATCTGAAACCGCCCCCGACGGGAAAAAACCAACAGGGTGGCCATTCTTTAAATGCATCAGGGTTTCACGTATTCCCTTCAGGCTGACCAGACTTACACCATTTTTTATATTGCCTGTAGGCGTAACCGATATAAAATTCTGCTTCATCGATTTAACATAACTCAGAATCTTATTTACCATGAACTTATAATCTGGCCGTAATTTGGTCATCATATCGATGGTAATAATCCCGTCTAATCCGCCATACGGGTGGTTTGAGACGGTAATAAAAGCGCCCTCGGGTAATTTACCTAAGCGTTCGGCATTTCCAATTCTATAATCTACCCCCAATTCGTTCAATAATCTTGATGAGAATTCAGATCCTGAATATTCGCAGCATTGTTCATATACCTGGTTCACTTTATCTAATGCGGTCAAACGCATGAAACGTTCAACGAACCAGCGTCCCAACTTTCCTTTGAAGAATCTTGACAAATTTTCAAAATCTTTTATATCAACTACTTTCATCTAAAAGAACAATATTTATAAAGCTAAAAGTTATTCGTATAAAAATATTTAAAGGTTATGAATATAGCCCGGTAGACATAAGCTCAAAGTTAATGCATGCATTTATTTTCTTATAAATTCCAGGGTATTAAATTAAATATGTGGTGCCGACCTTTAGAGTAGGTATTACCGATTGAATAAAGAATACTATGCGTTAGCATACAATCGGACGCTTAATTATAAGTAGGATTTACATTATGCGTTCAGATTATATCTGATCTGCTAATCATTCGGCCTTCATCTCAAGAAGCTCTTTTTTACCGGCTATTACATCCAGACATAGTTTTACAGACTCACCAATGGCCTTATCAAGGTCATCTTCTGTAACACCCAATTCAACGCTGATAATTGATTTATCTATATACGTATAAGCTGTTTGTATATCGACATAACGCACTAAATCCAATCCCGGATCAATTCCCCTTACCATATAATCGTTCATAATTTTTCTGGCATAGGCACGATATATAAATGAAGGAATGGTTATGATCTTTCGCCTGGGAATATTCATATATTTATGGAAGATGGCTAACATCTCTTTCCATGTTAAATTGTACCAACCCACAGGGTAACACGTTCCTCCTTTACCTTTCTCAATGGCTCCTACTACAGCCTGAGCTACCTGATTTACCGTAACCATGGTAGTACCGCCCTTTGTGTATAATGTGGCAATTTTCATACGCTGGATCATTTCTACCAAAAAAGTCCATACAGGTTTTCTCCCTGGTTGAATGCCGAAAATATATGGCAGTTCAAGTACCATCACATCCATGCCACCTCCATTATATGATATAGCCTTTTCTTCCTGCAGTATGCGACTTTTAATGTATGGATGGTATTCTGATAATTTCATCTCAGGCCATTGTTTGGCAAAATAGGCAAAGTATGAACCCATGATCACTGCGCGTTTCAATCCGCATTGTTTCCCGAGATGTAAAAATCGTTCAACAGGGGCCACATTATATTTATAATAGTAACTAAGAGCAGGAGCCGGAAACTCGACCCGTTCGTCGACACCGGCTGCAAACACCATTGCATCGAAACCATTTAATTGTTCTTTCAACTCATCATCAGACATGGTATTGAAATTTCCAAATGTCAGGTCCATCTCAACAGGAAGATTTGAGTTTACCAGTATCGGAGGCAGGGAAATCGAGCGAACGTGGTTTCCACGCCGTATCAGCTCAGCAGCACTTGCAGAACCAAGAAAACCAGTTCCCCCAACGATAACTATTTTCATAGGTGAATTTAATAAATTATAAGGCATTCACAGAACTTCTCTTTCTGCAGGAAGATACGGTGCGCAAATCCTCTATATTTTTTTTTTCTGCAAAAGAAAAGATCAGCGGCCTGTTTCCAAGAAATAGGATGAATAGTGTGAAAGAAAAAACATCAGCAAGCTGAGATTTTAGTGACCCCGACAGGACTCAAACCTGTAACCCTGCCTGACGGCAGGCAGGCTTCTGATCCGTAGTCAGAAAAATAGATCAATACACTAAAAG
>CAZWIU010000216.1:0-2363 GCA_964634105.1 uncultured Bacteroidales bacterium
AAAATCCCTACTTTTATTCACTTAAATAATTAACATTCTTATATCGAACTCACGTATTATTAATAACTCATCATAAAAATGAAATATTTTTTTTATGGAATAGTATTGTTATTCCCTTACATTATATTTGGTCAGGAACCTCCCGATACGCTGAAAAAACCCTTACGAATTAATGAAGTGATCGTATCTGCCACGAGGTGGACTGAAAACAGCGTAGAAGTTCCTTCGAAAATTATTACAATTAGCCCTGAAAACAGACTCCTTCAAAATCCGCAAACGGCGGCAGATTTGTTGGGAATTTCCGGAAAAATATTTATCCAGAAGAGTCAACAGGGTGGAGGCAGCCCGATGATCCGGGGTTTTGCAACGAACAGGCTGCTATATGCCATTGACGGCATACGAATGAATACTGCGATTTTCAGGGGGGGTAATATTCAAAATGTGATCTCACTGGACCCTTTTTCTGTTGAAAAAACCGAAGTTGTTTTCGGGCCCGGTTCAGTTATTTACGGAAGCGACGCCATTGGTGGTGTCATGGCTTTCCGGACGCTGGAACCAACCTTTTCCAGCGCAGGTGAATCGTCTGTAAATGGTAATGCAATTACACGGTATGCCTCGGCAAACCATGAGAAGACAGGGCATTTTGATATAAACATCGGATGGAAAAAGTGGGCGATTGTAACCAGTATCAGTTCTTTTGATTACGGCGATTTACTCATGGGCAGTCATGGCCCCGATGAATACCTTTGCCCTTATTATGTTCAGTTTGCAAACGGATCGGATCAGGTATTCGCTAACGAAAATAAGCGTTTGCAGAGACCTACCGGTTACGATCAGATCAATTTCATGCAAAAGGTTTCTTTTAAACCCTCCGATAAATGGGATTTCCAATATGGATTTCACTACTCTGAAACATCGAGCTATTCGAGGTACGACAGGTTGATACGCTATCGGAATGGTTACCCGCGTTATGCCGAATGGTATTACGGGCCTCAAAAATGGATGATGAACAATCTGAAAATTATACATAACAAGGAAAATGCCCTGTATAACCAGATGTCGCTACGCATGGCACAACAGTATTTTGAAGAAAGCCGCATCAGTCGGAATATTAATGATCCGCTAAGGGAAATCCGTACTGAAAAGGTAAATGCATATTCCATCAACCTTGATTTTACCAAATCGGCCGGTGGAAAGAATAACATCTTCTATGGAGCTGAAGTGGTGTGGAACGACGTAAATTCACAAGGTATAAACGAGATAGCATACAGCGATACGAGTATGCCAGGACCATCCCGGTATCCGCAGTCGATATGGAGTTCCTATGGCGTATACTTATCGGATCAATACAAAGTAAATGAAAAATTCCTGGTACAGGCAGGTCTCCGGTACAGTCAATATTCGATCGACGCTGATTTCGATACCAGTTTTTATCCTTTCCCGTTTACTACAGCAAATCTGAACGATGGCGCACTTACGGGTAGTGTAGGTTTTGTATATCGTCCATCAGATACCTGGGTCATTAATGCCAATGCGGCCACTGCATTTCGCTCCCCCAATGTTGATGATATCGGAAAAGTATTTGATTCCGAACCCGGATCGGTGACTGTTCCCAATCCCGATCTTAAAGCGGAGTATGCCTATAATTTCGATCTGGGTATTGTGAAAGTCCTGTCTGATATAATAAAAATCGATATCACCGGTTATTATACACTCTTGCAAAATGCACTGGTCCGGCGTAATTATACCCTTAACGGAATGGACAGCATTATGTACGATGGAACGTTAAGCCAGGTACAGGCCATGCAAAATGCTGCCAAGGCCAACGTTTACGGCATCCAGGCTGGCGTTGAAGTAAGACTTCCTTCAGGCTTTTACCTGGTTTCGGACTTCAACTACCAGAAAGGTGAAGAAGAACTTGATGATGGAACTACAAGTCCTTCGCGACATGCTCCTCCAGGTTTTGGAGTATCGAGGATCGGGTATAAGACGAACAAGCTCGATCTGCAATTTTATGCTATGTATAGCGGTGAGAGGAAATACGAAGATATGCCCGAAGAGGAGAAAGGAAAACCTGAAATTTATGCTAAAGACGATGATGGAAATCCATATTCTCCATCATGGTATACTTTGAATTTTAAAGCAATGTACCATTTCACCGGGAATTTTACTGTCTGTGCAGGACTGGAAAATATTACCGATCAACGATACCGGCCATACAGTTCGGGTATTGTTGCTCCCGGAAGAAATTTTATCCTGTCTCTATGCGCTGATTTTTAACTTTCACCATAAAGTTCAAACTCTCTTCTTAATTAAAGTAGGAGGCAAAGTTCCATAAATTAGCTTTGCCGTCCTCTCACACC
>CAZWIU010000217.1:0-2362 GCA_964634105.1 uncultured Bacteroidales bacterium
ACCGGATTTCTCATTGGGATGTGAAAGTAAATTTAATTTTTGCTAATAATTTAGGAGTTACTGAATAATCGTCTGATTAATATGAATAGAATTAAAGAGTATGGTCTTGAATTCATCCGATAAAGAGAGTCAGGGCGCGACTCAAAGTCGCGTCCTAACTTTGTATTCCGAAAATGAGTTACTCATGCTTTCAGGCATTCAGCATATTGCTTTCTGTAAAAGGCAATGGGCTTTAATCCATGTCGAGCAACAGTGGGTCGATAATATTTTGACGGTTGAAGGCCACCACCTGCATGAAAGAGCCGATGATCCTTTTACGACAGAAACCAGAGGCAATGTGATAACTATTCGTTCTGTTTGGCTTGTTTCATATTCACTTGGATTATATGGCAAAGCCGATTTGATAGAATTTATTCGCAGCGAAGACGATCAGGGAATCTCATTAAAGGAAAAAACTGGAAAATGGCTGCCCCGGCCGGTAGAATACAAACGAGGCAAGCCAAAACCGGATGAAAGGGACGAAGTACATCTTTGTGCTCAAGCCATATGTCTTGAGGAAATGCATCATATTAGCATTTCAAGCGGTGCATTATACTATGGTGAAACCCGACACCGCTGTGAAGTTATATTTACGGATGAGATACGAAGAAAAGTAGTTGATTACTCCCGGTTAATGCATGAGTATTTTGAAAAGGGGTACACTCCACCCGCTGAATATAAAACACACTGCAAATCGTGTTCATTAATGGACTTGTGCATGCCAAAGAATTTTGAAAGGCCGTCGAGCGTGAATCAATATCTTAAGAATAACCTGGAAATTGAATAAATACAATGAAAAAACTATTGAATACTTTATATGTTACCAGTCCCGATTCATATTTGACAAAGGATGGTGACAACATAGTAATCCGTGTGAACAACGATGAAAGGTTCAGGATTCCGGTACATAATATCGAAGGTATTGTCTGCTTTGGTTATATGGGGGCCAGTCCACAACTTATGGCCATGTGTTCCGATCGGAATATTGCCTTGAGTTTTCTTTCTGAATCTGGTTATTTCCTCGGCAGGGTATCTGGTAAAATATCAGGTAATGTTTTTTTACGTCGCCGCCAATATCGTTTTGCCGACGATAAGAGTATGTCGCTACAACTGTCTAAAATTTGTATAGCTGGCAAGTTAGCGAATTGCAGAACAGTGCTTCAGAGGGCTTTACGTGATCATAGTAATATAATAAATCAGATAGCAATAGAGGAAGCTGTGCAGACATTGAGTTATAAGATTAAACAGTTAACCAAAACGGAATCGTTAGATGTACTGAGAGGCATTGAGGGTGAATCGGCACAGGCCTATTTCGGTGTATTTGATCAGTTAATACTGGCCAATAAGGAAGATTTCTATATGAATAGCCGTAGCCGACGACCTCCCCTTGATAATGTAAATGCGCTCCTATCATTTGTATATACGTTATTAGCTCATGAAGTACAGGCAGCGCTGGAAAGTGTAGGCTTAGATCCGTATGTTGGTTTTCTGCATTCCGATAGGCCGGGTCGACCTGGCTTGGCATTGGATATGATGGAAGAATTCCGACCTTATCTGGCCGACAGGTTTGTATTGTCCATTATCAACAGGAAACAAGTTGAAGGTAAAGGTTTTAAAACACTTGAAACAGGAGGGGTGTTGATGAATGATGATACCCGTAAAGAGCTTTTAACTGCCTGGCAAAAGCGGAAACAGGAAGAAGTACAGCACCCCTACCTGAATGAAGTCCTACCTGTTGGACTATTACCATATGCTCAGGCATTATTGATGGCCCGGTTCATCCGGGGTGATATTGATAATTATCCGGTATTTATAAACAAGTGAGATTATGATGGTCCTGGTTACATACGATGTACAGACAATCAATGCTGCAGGCAGAAGGCGCTTGCATCGGGTGGCAAAACAATGTGTAAATTACGGCCAGCGGGTTCAGAATTCCGTTTTTGAGTGCGTCGTTGACCCTGCTCAATTTGCTGAGCTTAAACACAGGTTGGAATCCATCATCGATTATGAAAAAGACAGCTTAAGGTATTATATGTTGGGCAAAAACTGGAAAAGAAAGGTGGAACATGTAGGAACTAAAGTAACTTATAATCCAGAAGAAGATGCCCTGATTGTGTGATCCGCGAACCCCATGCTATCATTAATATACAGGAAGTTTCGCCATGACTGATAATTAAGAACTTAATCAAAGATTATATAATATGAGCTATAAAAGCATTAAAGGAGTAAAAGGTTTCGCGGATTGTTATCCAGAAATACTTACTATTTGTGCAATTGAATAATATACCGTCACGCCCCGCGCGGGCGTGTGGATTGAAAC
>CAZWIU010000218.1:0-2318 GCA_964634105.1 uncultured Bacteroidales bacterium
AAATTTAATTTTTGCTAATAATTTATGCTGAGAAAATCAGCAAACCCTAAATTATTTGTATATTTAAACCGCGTAGCATGTGTGAGCTAATAATTAATAACTTAACAGTGAGATTTTTTCACTTAGTGATTAGTTGCTTATTTATATTAACCCCAACTTTTAATACCAATGAAAACGAATGAAAAATTTAATGCAGTTTTGATTCTGCTGTTGTTGAATATGTGTGTTGTATTCAATACATCTGGCCAGATACCTCTGGTTTTTAGTGTCGAAAACACAGGAGCAGATTGTACAAAACCACCCTTACCAACTATTGACCAACTGCCGGTTATTAAACCTCTTACAGATCCTTTCGCATGGTCCGATGGGAGTGGTCGTGATACAACTTTCGAAGGATGGACACGCCGCCGGAATGAGATCAAAGAAGAGATCCAACATTATGAGATTGGACCTAAACCGGATCGTCCGGATACTATTACAGCAACTTATGAGAATTCTACATTAACAGTGTATATTGTTAAGAATGGAGATTCACTTATCCTTACCTCAGCAATTACTCTCCCTGATGGGGATGGACCATTTCCTGCTGTAATAGGAATGGGATTTGGTTCAGGTAGTCTTCCTTCTGACATTTTTACTAGTCGTGATATTGCCCTCATTCCATATAATTATAGCCAGGTAATGCAATGGCATCAGGTTCGGGGCAGTGAACCGATCAACAGATTATATCCCGATCTCGCTTATATGGGTGCATATAGTGCATGGTCATGGGGAGTTAGTCGATTAATTGATGGATTAGAACTGGTTCAGGATTCTCTTCCTATCGATCTGAAGCACCTGGCAGTAACAGGATGCTCATTTGCCGGCAAAATGGCGCTCTTTGCTGGAGCATTCGATGAGCGTATTGCTCTTACTATTCCCCAGGAATCAGGCGGTGGTGGTGCAGCTGCCTGGCGTGTTTCGCAAACATTATCAGGAGTTGAAACCCTAGGTAATACCGATCATGGCTGGTTTATGGAATCGATGTTTCAATTTGCCGGTAATAATGTGTCCAAGCTGCCACACGATCACCATGAATTAATGGCAATGGTGGCACCCCGTGCATTATTAGTGATCGGAAATCCCGATATGGTATGGCTGGCAGAGGAATCTGGCTATACCTCGTGTGAAGCTGCAAAACTGGTTTGGGAAAACTTTGGAGTTGCCGACAGGTTCGGTTTTTCTTTTTACGGGCACAGTGATCATTGTGGTCTTCCAAGTATTCAAAGGCCAGAAGTGGAAGCTTTTGTGGAAAAATTCCTTTTGGATAGCACTAATGTGAATACAGATATAGCAAGGCATCCATATAACTATGTTATCCCTGAATACTGGACAGCTTGGTGGGGAACTGGTGTTCCGGAATTCGCAACATTGGACAGAAGCGGAAGCGAAGAGGTTTGGTATGAAGCAGAATGTGCTGAAAGCGGAGCCGCCTGGAATATCGAACTAGATACATTAACTTCTAATGAATATTACATAGAACCCAAACCCGGTTTAAACAGTATTTCGGTAGCTCCTACTGATACCGGTGCTTTAATTCAATTTCCGTTTACTGTATATAACGACACAACTTATTATTTTTACGGGCGTGTGAACTGCCCGACGACAAATAACGATTCATATTGGATGAGTCTGGATGATGGAACGTATGTCAAATTATACGGTTTTACTACCAACGGTTGGGAGTGGAAACAACTGTCTCAATTTAACCTGGCAGCCGGCGATCATAACATTACTCTATCCTATCGTAAGGAAGGAGCAAAGCTTGATAAAATTTGTATTTCAGATTTCAGGTATCCTCCGGGAGGAATGGGTGAAGAAGCCGAGTCACTCTGTGCTCCCGATACTACCACCAGGCCGTATACGCCACCTGTTGTTGCTGTGGATGATATAAACACTTCCGCTTCATATGCACTCGGGCAAAATTATCCGAATCCCCTAAACAATAAAACTAATATTGACTTTGAGATACCCCGTGATACATATGTTTCATTAAAAGTATACTCTATACTTGGCGATGAAATAGCTGAACTTGCCGGAAAGGAATATGCTGCCGGTACCCATACAGTAGAACTGAATGCAAGGGATCTCGCAAAAGGAGTTTATTTTTATACGATAAAGGCCGATAATTTCTCGGCAAGTCGAAAAATGATCATACAAAAAAATTAACTTTTTATCGTAATTCAAATTCAGGAGGGACTGTATAATAACAATATTCAGTCCCTTTTTTGTGCGCTATGCATGCCATTGTTCTATAGGGTGCAAGACCCGAACGAGCC
>CAZWIU010000219.1:0-2237 GCA_964634105.1 uncultured Bacteroidales bacterium
ATAAATTGTTAATATACAATGCTTTATTCCAAATTTAAGGGTCAACTAATTAATATTTTTAATGCCCACTACTGTCATCAAATCATTATTGACAATGCATAACGAGATTATGAATAGTAAACAGGATTATGCACAACGTTAGTATATATCTGCAGGAATTTTACATATCAAGTGTCAATTTAATTACTCAAAATCATTGAACCATAAACTTTTTAATAACGGAATTACCTTCAATTTCATTATTAAATGCCAGTCTGAACAAATATTCACCTGCAGGCAACTGATCTACTCGAGTGGTCAATTGATAGCTGCCGGTGTAATCGTTACTGTTTTTTAATTCCAGCAATTTTGATCCGTTCATTGAATAAACCGATGCAACAACATGACCTGGGGATTCCAGTGTGTACTCGAAGAATACCTGTTCGGAGGCCGGATTTGGATATATTTTAAGAAAGCCGTAATATGTATTTCTTGCAAGATCAAATACTTCTGGAGGAATGATACTTGAACCCATCGTGTCGGCAATCAGCTCAATGCCACTACCTGTGCCCAGATTTCTTGAGTATTGTTTATTTACAGGGTCATTCCAATGTTCAAATACCCCAAGACTGCCGAGCAATATGCCGTCTCCTTCAGGGTCATATTGAACTCCGGAAGGCCAGTAGGATGGATCGGCTGCCTGATATAAAAAATCATCGGTACCATTAATATAAGGATAACGCTGATTCGAGGGCTTATTTTTATATTCTTCGAGAAGGAAGTCATAACAAACTGACTGGATAGCTACTTCGTCCTGGGAAAGAAAGAGCGACGAAGGGTAATCGTTATTAAAGGGCTGCATCTGCCATTTCTCAACGTAACCCTCCCAGCTTCTTCCGGCCCAGATACCATCGACAATGAAGAGCATTGTATTTCCACCCAGCTTGTTATGCCCCATATAATCGACCAGGTGCCTGTATTTTCCCATGCCCTGACTGTTCTTTGGTAAATAAGGATGCAGATCCATGGCTGATTGCTGGTCGACAGCAGCGCCATCCTGCAGGATAGAACCCTGGTGGTTTTTAGCAGATAAGGTAATGGCCCCTTCGTTGTGTGTTTTCAGGCATGACATATTTATTAAATAGTCTGCATCCATATATTCCTGGGGAATACGGAATGAAAACGATCCGTTACTGAATTTTATCACTGCCGTATCAGTTGCTATAGTCTGAATTCTTCCGTTGATTCCCTGTTTATCACAAAAGTTGACATCGGGATATGCCGAATGACATAAATTCCAATATATATCATAAAAAATCCTGAATGGATCACCCATATAAATATCAGATTCTGCCACACCGGCTACATCAACTAGTTGCCGTAATATTGCAAGGCACATTTCAGGGGTAGCATCCATACGTTCAAAGTCATCGTATCTTGCTGTTCCCGATACTGAGCAGCAGGAGTTGGTAAGGTTTATTTTGATGTATATTTTTTCACCTGCAGTGTAACCAACATCTCCTTTTCCATGCGTACTGTTAAAATATCGAAACAAGGCATCCCATGCAGCTTCCGGAGTCGATTGACCAGTCAGATCCAGCAACGCATGGACCAACATGCTGTCTGTCTCGGCTGCATCTGTATTTTCTGACCAGTAATCACCCGAAGTGTTTGTACACGTCTCGTCGGTAACGTCATTATCCCATACCCACACAACGCGACCGGGGAAAATTCCCCGCGCTGTTCCAATGGGATCGTTTGGTGTAAAATAGCTTTCAGTGACCAGGTCGGAGGCATTTAACCGAGGTTTATTCACCATATTGGAAGATAAAACAAATACAATAGCCGCCAGGAGAGATAATGCAGATGCATAATACCTGGCTCCCTTCAGATAAAGTTTAAATTTACGAAAAGCAAAAAACGCCGATCCAATAGAAACCAGATAGATAACAAATGCCGACATAATTGGGGCCGCTGCGCGCATACAAGGATAGCCTGCCCTTGAGGGTTTTGGAATCACCCTGATTAAAAACCAGATAGTGGAAGCCAAACCTGCTAGAAAAAAGCCAGTACGTGAGAAGAATCGATTCTGGGACATCTTCTTTCTCATTTCTGTCAAACAAAACATATCAATTTTCAATATATATTATTGGAATCTGAACTAAGACACGATCTCTTACATTGGAAACCTGATAAATTTACTTAATATGTATATCCGCTAATGTACCAAATTCTGTAAATTTGAAGAAAAAACGAGA
>CAZWIU010000220.1:0-2219 GCA_964634105.1 uncultured Bacteroidales bacterium
TAAAGTTGCCGCAATAAAATTGCGGGGATTTAACCATTCTTGAAACATTAAATGACAGAAATCAGAAATGTAGCTATTATTGCACATGTCGATCATGGCAAGACTACCTTGGTAGACCGTATTTTGCATCAGTGTAATCTTTTTCGTGAAAATCAGGAAACGGGAGAACTAATACTCGATACCAATGATCTTGAGCGTGAACGGGGTATTACCATACTTTCGAAAAATGTCTCGGTCAACTATAAGGGTATCAAAATAAATATTATTGATACTCCGGGTCATGCCGATTTTGGCGGTGAAGTTGAGCGTGTACTCAATATGGCCGATGGCGTATTATTATTAGTGGATGCATTCGAGGGCCCCATGCCCCAAACCCGTTTTGTCCTGGGTAAAGCCATTGAACTTGGGAAAAAACCCATTGTAATTATAAACAAGGTTGATAAGGAAAATTGCAAACCGGACGAAGTTCATGAAGCGGTATTTGAGCTTATGTACCATCTTAATGCTTCAGAAGAACAGTTAAATTTCAAGACTGTTTACGGATCTTCAAAGCAAGGCTGGATGTCGTCCGACTGGAAAAAGCGTACTAACGATATAACTTACCTGCTCGATACGTTGATTCAGGATGTACCTCCTCCAAAAATAACAGAAGGCACATTGCAGATGACCATCTCCTCGCTTGAATACTCAACCTATGTAGGGCGGGTTGCTATTGGCCGGGTTTCACGTGGTAAAATAGTCAACGGACAGCAGGTATCACTCGTAAAACGTGATAAATCCATTGTACCCGGAAAGGTAAAAGAGCTATTTGTTTTTGAAGGGTTAACCCGTCACAAGGTTGAAGAGGTACCTTGCGGTGAATTATGCGCCATCTCGGGCCTGGATGGGTTTGAAATCAGCGATACTGTGGCTGATTTCGAAAATCCCGAAGGCCTCCCTCCTATCCCGATCGATGAACCAACCATGAGCATGCTCTTTACGGTCAATGATTCTCCGTTTTTTGGCAAAGAAGGAAAATATGTTACCTCCCGACATTTAAGGGACCGGCTTTTTAAGGAAACAGAAAAGAATCTTGCCCTGAGGGTAATTGAGACCGGATCGCCTGATTCATATCATGTATATGGCAGGGGGATTCTTCACCTTGCAATACTCGTTGAAACGATGCGTCGGGAAAAGTTTGAATTTCAGCTCGGAAAACCGCACGTGATTGTGAAAGAAATCAACGGAGAAAAGTGTGAACCAGTTGAACTTTTAACGATTGATACACCTGAAGAAACTTCCGGGAAAGTGATTGAGTTCGTTACACAACGTAAGGGTGAATTACATGTTATGCAACCCAAGAATGACCTGATCCACCTGGAGTTCGATATACCTGCCCGGGGTATGATCGGTTTCCGGACACAGATTATGAATATTACTGCGGGTGAAGCAATCATTGCCAGTCGGTTCAAGGGTTACGAACCATGGAAAGGAGATATACGGGAAAGGATCAACGGAACACTGGTAGCAATGGAAACCGGCACTGCCATTGCCTATGCAATAAATAAGCTCCAGGATCGGGGAATATTTTTTATCAAGCCGGGAGACGAGATCTATATGGGACAAATTGTTGGTGAAAATACACGAGCAGGCGATATTGTTGTAAATGTTAATAAAACAAAGAAACTCACCAATATGCGTGCATCAGGCAGCGATGAAAAGGTCCGTATTGCCCCTCCCCGCATTTTCTCTCTGGAAGAAGCTATGGAATATATACAGGATGATGAGTATGTTGAGGTGACACCCAAGAGCATCCGGCTGCGAAAAATCCTACTGCAGGAACATGAGCGGAAGAGAGCCGGGAATCAATAGCATATTGCATTTTACCGAAATTCTCAGTAGTAAAAACAACATGACTTAGCCTGAGTTTATTTTGTCGTCATTACAAATCCCGCGTATTGCATGTTGCTGCCATCCGGCCTTCTTTGAATTGAAACGCCTGATCATTTCGTCGCTTCGCTCCCCATGATGACGGCTGTATGAGTTGTTATTGAGAACTCAGTGATGAAATTTTGTCGTGTAAGAATTGAGAAATCTTTGCTGTCCGGGTAAAACGGTTGGATAATCCTAACGTATGGCTATAGCAAGAGTTATTAGCATTTTTGATTTGGTGGGCTTAAATAATTAAATATGATTATCCGCAATGGTGCCATGAAACAATCTATAATTAATAAAACAAC
>CAZWIU010000221.1:0-2170 GCA_964634105.1 uncultured Bacteroidales bacterium
ATCCCTACTTTTATTCACTTAAATAATTAACATTCTTATATCGAACTCACGTTAAGCTAATAAAACCAACAACTTATAGCCATGCTATTTATCATAAATTAAAACTGACTAGCGAGTATTAACTAGTCATATAAATCAACTTCATAAATTGCTACTTTTATATTCTAATCGAAAAATACCCTACTATGAAACGAAGAAATTTTTTCAAAGCCGGTCTGGCAGGTCTTGGTAGTATTGCTCTGGCAAATTATACAAAGGCGCTGGAGTATTATCCGATGCCCTCTGAAAAGAGATGGGCTATTATATACGGTACATGGTGCGGTAGTTCCAGGGATGCTGCTGTATGGATATCCGAGGGTATGGGAGGCATTGCCAACGTATTCGATGTCCGTGAAAATCCTGATCCGGCCCAATATGATCATATTGTCATCGGTGGATCAATCCGTAGGAATGCGATCAGTAAAGAATTACAGAATTTTATCGCCAATAACAGAGAATTACTTCAACCCAAAATCCGTGGATTATTTGCTGTTTGCGGGAACATGGGTAATCCTGTCGGTCCGGAAGTAACAGCCTCCCTTATTGATAATCACCTGGCAAAACTATGTGGTGTAAATAACATCCCCTCGCGGGTATTTCTAGGCAGAATAACAAAATCGCTTATGGATCCAAAGACTGCCGCAATGATGAGTGGATTCAACGATTATGATAGTCTTAAACGCAGCGAATGTATGGCTTTCGGTAAGGAGGTAGTTGACGCCAGTATAAATCCGAATCAACAATAACTATCCAATCAATTTATACGTTGTAATTCAAAAGATTTATTATACCTGAATCCAGTTTCTCAGGCAATTTCTTTTTTATGGGCCAGGAATTTCATTTCTACCTGACAATATAGTCTAGAAGAATTCCTGACTACGGAGAGGTTATATCCTTCAGAATTTTCATTATACATAGTACGAAAGCTGCAATGATCGATTAATCGCATTGACATACTATCTTACTATTTGTCTGCATACCCGAATGATCTTTTCTATCTGTTATAAACAACCGCAACATATTTTATAATTCGGTGAAGAAAGGGTATTTTTAAATTATGAAACAGGTTATTGAACTAACGAATCTTTTGTTTTCTCCTTAACTGATACCAATTTGACTCATGAAACAGATTCAACTAAAATTTACCCACCTGAATTATCAGCAGAAGATCAATAAAGAAATCTGGGACAAGCAGATACAGTCTGACATATTGCTAGCCTCGAAACCTATGAATGTCGAAACGTACGATGAATTAGTAATGATCGTGGCTCAGATTGCATACTACAACCGGAATCTTCAGCTCTTTTTCAGAGGCCAGAAACAGGATTTTCAATTTCAGGGGAAAACCACCATTCTTCCATCAATCTATCGTAAAGCAAGCCCGGAGCAGAAGCTTCCGCTAAAGGAAAATTTTGAAATCCTAAGGGAAAAAGCAGAAAAACTAAAACAACAGCTTAGCCAGATTTCTTATAAATTAACCGGAACATCGTTATTAAAAAAATATCCTGAAATATGCTGGTCGATACTACAGCATTATGAAGTCTGCAAAACCCCACTGCTCGACTTAACCCATTCATTGCATGTTGCCTGTTCTTTTGCCTTTTATAATAAGGATATTGAAAAAAGGGTAACAGGTACAGTATATGTCTTTGGGTTGCCCATGCTTCACGATTCTATTAACTTCTATACATACGATGAATTACTTAACATAAAGCTATTGGGTATCTGTCCGCCCGAAGCCAAGCGGCCCTATTTCCAGGAAGGTTACCTGGCCGGGCCATTCCCAAACTATAAGCTGGATGAACCCAAACGAATAGCACAATTTGATTTTGCGCGCAGGCTCCTGGCAAAGTTCATAATCCCCATGAAAGATTCATTCTGGGGCGAAGGCTTCCAGGCTATTCCAGAGGATAAGCTATATCAGCAACAGGATAGGCTGAAGGAAATTTGCGATAATTTGAAATAGTCGATATTAATAGATTTTAGTTTTCAATTACCGTGAAGTAATTAAAAATCCGGGCCTTTGATACCAACCCGGATTGAAAATTTTTATTAAATGAATGTCCGTTTTGATACCTAATTAGGGTTTGCTGATTTTTTATTTCAAAGTAGTTAAATGTTTGTATTACAA
>CAZWIU010000222.1:0-2096 GCA_964634105.1 uncultured Bacteroidales bacterium
CCCGATAACTATCGGGGTCATATCATGATATTCATGAAAATTGAGTCTCATTAATCAAATAAGATTACCGCCCTGCCTGCCGAAACAGCAGTACAGGCAGGGCTTCGCTCGTATGACGTCTGAAAAACCTTTTGAGACAGCCCCTTTAAAATATCTCTTTATACTGGCAAATTTGAAATTCTATATTACCAGGCTCATTTAATCAGTATCTGTCTGAACACAGGACTTTCATTTTCACCAAGCAGTTTCAGGCAATATAAACCTGCCGGCATGTCACCTAGCTTTAACACCGATTTTGTTCCGTATCCGATGAGGCTGATCTCTTCACTTAAAAGAACTTTACCGGAGAGATCCAGAATCTCAACACCTGTGTAAGCAGTATTATTCTTTTGGTTTTCAAAGGTCAAATAATCACGGGCAGGATTCGGATATACCAGAATGCCTTCCACCTGAACCCCGTTTGAGCTTCTCATTGAATTATCAGCCAGTGCATCACTCTTTTCGCACGAACCTATATCGGGAGCTAATCCTACAGGCACAATAGTTCCATACATATCTTCAAGCGGTCCGATATAGATACCGGCATCAATAGCAGGCGAACCAACTTTAATTTCATAATCTTCATTAAGCCGATCGTTTAACATAGGATCTTCGGTCAGCGAGTTATTATCCATTGCGGTTCGTTGCCTTAAATCACGGATGTTATCATAGGATACTCCGCTGAGCATGATAAATCCTGATTGTTCCGGGTAGTATATATTATAATCGGAAAGACAATTTGCTAATGTATGCTCGATAGCCATGTCGGCTGAAGAAGTCAAATAAAATATATTATTATAGATAATTGTATGTGATTGATCTGCTACAATAGCTTTTCTGTTGTCGCAGAAGACATTATTGAAGATTCGTGCGTCCCCTTCAGAAGCATTTAGATTTATTGCCCTTTGATTGCCACTGAAATTATTATAATCAACCTCAGCAAAATCGGCGATCATAAAGATACCATTGATAGCTTGTTTTATGGTATTTTTTGAGATATAGAATGCACCTCCGCTAATTATGCGTATACCATATTCCGGACATTCCAGCTTACAGTTCTCGATAGTAATATTATCAGATTGCTGGCCCAGGAAATAAAGACAGGATATTGCACCTTCAGCCTTTATTGAAAGGTTACTAATTGTAATATTAGCATTGTCGGTGGATTGAATTGCATATTCGGGAGATTGACTAATGATTTCAGGAATTTCACCCATCCCATAAGCACCAATCCTGACATTATCAGCAGTAATCTCAATGGTATTCTCTTCATGACTTACTGTACCGCGTTTTTGAAGATATACAGCCTCGTCCTGCCATTTTGCTTTTTCCCATGAATCAAAGGGATGGTCTAAGGATCCATCCATAGCCATGTCGTCACCATTTGTCGGATCGAAATAGAAAACCTGTGCCGACGGGATAAGATTCACGATTATGGTAGCAATGTCAGACAGTTCTCCCTCACCATTATCAGTTACACTTACCTGAAGTTCAAATTGATTAAAACTATAAAAATCAACAGGTAAGCTCGAGAAAGAAAGACCGCCAGTAGTCTCATCAATACTGAAGAAGCTATTTTCATTCCCCGATTCAATTGCGAATAGTAAGCTTTGGCCGGCATCGATATCGCTAGCCAGGATTGTACCGATGAAAGCTTCCTGAGGCTCACTCTCATGTACATCAAAAGTCTGATCGGCAATAACAGGAGGATGATTTTCCTGTGGAGGAAGCTGGTTAGAAATTGTAATGGTAAGCGTTCCATAAACACCCGTACCATCATTTGCGGTGGCCCTGGCAGTTACAGTACCATTGTCCACCGCAGTAACCAGTCCTGATGCACTAATAGCAGCCTGACCTGAACCATTAATAACTGACCATGTTACAGTTTGTATAGTGGCATTGGAAGGCGTTACAGTTGCAGCTAACTGCAATGTTCCATCGTCGGTTGTAATTGTTGTTGCGCCACCTGCACCAGTCACTGTTATGCCTGTTACCGGAACACTCTGGTTACTTATAGTTATTTGCAGCTGGCCATAAACCCCGCTTCCGTCATTTGC
>CAZWIU010000223.1:0-2051 GCA_964634105.1 uncultured Bacteroidales bacterium
CGACGTGCCAGAGCTACTATGGCGACGGCACGCCCAAGGGTAAACGCCATTTACTTATAGAGTTTTATCACGGTTTTAAATTTTCAGGAGCGTTTTCAAAATACTCATCCGCAACTTATCAAGCCACACCGTATTTCTTATGCATAATTTGAGATAAATTAGCAAGAAGTATATACCGCAGTTATAGATATTCAGATAATTGCCTGTCAAGATGATAAACAGTCGGTTTAATAGCAAATACAACTACCTTTTCGTTCTTATAATAATTCTGCTTGGTGTAGACCTGAATGCACAGTATTCACCATTCAGTTCCAGCATTGAGCTGCTGTCAGGGTATAATGGTCCGAATGATGTTCCATTCTTGATTCGTTCCAATCAATATGGATCTGTCCCTTCCAATGGGGTATTTGCTTCATTGAAAGGCTCTCTAGAAAGAGAATATAATTTAGCTGATAAAAAGAAAATTGATTGGGGATTCTCCGTTGAAGGCAGAGCAAATCTGGGAAATAGTTCAAATTTAGCGCTTATTGAAGGGTATTTTAAGGTCAAATTAAGTCTTTTTGAGATCAAGGCAGGCCGTTCAAAAGATATGACGGGATTATGCGATACCAGCTTAACATCAGGTTCTTATAGTGAATCGGGCAATGCACTTGGTATTCCTAAAATTGAAATTTCAATACCGGAATTTTATACAATTCCGTTTCTGGGAAAAATGTTTTCGTTTAAGGGTAATTTTGTTCATGGCTGGGTTGGTAACACTCATAAGAATTTTGATTCGGTAATAGTTTCTCCTACCTATTTGCATCAAAAATCCCTGTATGGACGATTTGGCAAATCTGAATGGAAATTGAAGCTATATGGTGGTTTCAATCATGAGGTAATTTGGGGGGACGAAAGCTTGTTTATGGGAGAAGATTTCACCTTGTCAGCGTTTCAGAATTATATATATGTAGTAAGTGGCAAACGTTTTAATAATAATAGTATTCAGATGACCAGGGTTGGCAACCATTTGGGTACAATTGATATCGGGCTGGCCTATGATTTTAGAAGATTCAGATTATTTATTTACCGGCAGAATATTTATGAAGCAGGCGCATTGTATCATTTTGCGAATATTATTGATGGATTGAATGGTATAAGTATTACCAATACAAACAGAAGTGAGAACCATGTTCGATTAAATAAAATGCTAGTCGAAGTATTGCATACCAAGAATCAGGCCGGTGAGATATGGTCTCGCAAAACGCCTTCAAGTATCGAAGATTATTTTAACAATGGCTACTATCTTGACGGATGGTCCTATCATGGTAGTACTATTGGTACTCCTTTTATAAGCCCCAGGGGAACAATAAGAAATGAACTGCCGATAGCTCCAAACGATTATTTCGTAAATAACAGGGTAATTGCATTACATTTCGGTGTTGACGTAAACATTGCAGGCCTTAATCTTATGAGCAAAATTTCTTTCTCAAAGAATTATGGCACCTATGGCACTGCAGCGGAAGGCAACACGGATGATCCGGCATATACATTCCCGTCACCTTATGGAGTATTCCCCGTTGCAGAGCAATTTTCAGGGTTGATGCAGGTTTCAAAAGGTTTAAAGAACGGCTATGCGCTAGGATTTTTAACAGCAGCTGACATGGGTGAATTGTTTGATAATACGTTCGGGCTGATTTTTTATATTTCAAAAGAATTCTAATCATAGATTCTGTGTCGTTCCCGACAAGTTTCCCTGCCTGCTGAGGCTCGGCAGGTATTTACAAACTAATGGAATAGTATATTAAGAGATTGTCTAAAAATTTTATATCATGCATTGCATCAAAAATTTGCATTGATATCATAGTAACTACTAAATTCAGCCTGAGACCAGAGAATCTTAGTGTAATCATAGTGTCCCGAATCATTCGGGATCGAGCCTTTGTGGCTATATTTTTTTGCCACTAAGACTCAACGACACAAGGAATCACTAAAACTTAGACAGTCTCTAAATACAACTAACTAGAATAAGCCCGTAGGGCTTACAGATGAGTAACCACGGGCATCGCCCG
>CAZWIU010000224.1:0-2039 GCA_964634105.1 uncultured Bacteroidales bacterium
GGCTCGTTCGGGTCTTGCACCCTATAGAACAATGGCATGCATAGCGCACAAAAAAAGCGGGGTCTGCACCCCGCAATCTGATCTTAAACAAAATAAATCTCAGCTTTTGTCTTAAATCTCAATGACCACCTGTCCACATTTCCCTTCAAGCATAGGGTTCACTTTAATTTTTGCTTTTGATAATTCCTTTTTTAGACGATCAGCAAGCTTCTCATCAGAACTTTCGATGCTTACGTTTTCAATTTCAGATCTATTATTCACTGAAAAGGAAACAACAAGAAATGCTGAATTGATTTCATTTACATTCGCTTCGGTTGAGATCTGTTTTACCACGGCTTTCATTTGGGCATTAAGCTGGTTGTACACTTTATCAAGACTCTCGTTACCTCCAGCAATCAATCCGATCAGACTTACAGATAGCACAATACCTGTAAGAGAAAAAAGTCTTAATGTTTTCATGATGTTGGTTTTATGAGTAAGACGATCATGAAAATTATTTGTTGCACAAAATAATTTTCAATCATAGGAATCCTGATAAAAATCATCCGTGTGTAATTTTATTTTCCAGTATTAAATGTCCTTCTTAATAAAAAAAAGCGGAATGCTAGCCCCGCTTTAAACTTTGTGAAGAATTGAATTAATCCGTATTACTTAAACTATATTTCCAAGGCTACCTGCCCGTATTTTCCATCCAATAAAGGGTTAACTTTTATTTTTTCTTTAGATAAAACCTGTTCAACATTATCAGCAAGTTTGTCGTCAGAACTTTCTACACTTACATTTTCAATTTCAGAGTTTTTATTTACCGAGAAAGAGACAACAAGAAATGCTGAACTGGTTATACTTGCATCTGTTGTGAGAGGCATTTTTTCAATTACAGCTTTAAGTTGAGCGTTGAGTTGGTTATAAGCCTTTTGTAATCCATCATTATCGCCTGCATATGATCTAACAAGACTTGTAACTACAAGTATACCTGCAAGAGTAATTAATTTTAGTGTTTTCATGATCTTGGTTTTTTATTTTCTACATTGTAATTATTTCTGTTCGATATTGATAACACTAAATTATGACGTTGTACCCATTTAGCTGTCATGCCAGTGTAAACTGATGTAAAAGGTTGTCATTTACTGAGCTGATATAAAAAAAACAGGCCTTTTGGACCTGTTTTACAAATGACTAACCTGATTTAGTAACGCGCATTAACAAACCGTAATGGCACTCTGCATGTTTTACCATCGAAGTAAGAATTAACTTTCAGATCTTGATCTTCAAGAATCTTCTTAACATACTGTGCCAGATTTGGGTCGTTACCCAAAACCTCTATATTTTTCATTTCGTGCTTATCATTGACTGTAAAGGTCAACATCATCAGGCCTGAATTATCGTATCTGCTGATCTCTTCAAATGGAAAATTCTTCATTGTTTGATTGATCTGATAATTAAGCTGCTGGTAAGCCTGCGTTCTGACTTCATTTTCTCCCGCTTTTGTGGTTGCAAAACATACGATAAACAGCAATCCGGTGATTAAAAGAAACTTAATAGTTTTCATGATTTTGGTTTTTAGTTTATATATGAAATTATGGTTTCAGTTTATGCAGCTAAAGTATGGACTCGACTCATAATGGCTGTCATTATGAAGTAAACAGATGTAAAAAAATGTCACAAGTTTGCCAGAAGATGAGGAATATGTTGTGAATGCATCAATGAGCATCAGCCGGAGGCCATATCATTGTATAGGAATAATTTTTTATGTTGCACTGTTTCCATTATCTCGTAATATTTAAAGCTTTCGTTAAAGGGGTTATCTGCTCATATTGACAACTTGCAGGCCAAGTACAATATGAATTTACTGATATCTTGAAATTATAAAGGATAACACTGCTGTCCGATTAAAATATTTTTTAAATTTCAAAACCGCTGAATTTAAAGAGAATAAGGATATATCGCCACCTACGGGGCTCAAACTTTCGCATGTGACTTTTTCTACAGATAATTAGCCTCTGACCAGGCTAAAGGAAAGTACCGTAGGTACTAAATAT
>CAZWIU010000225.1:0-1963 GCA_964634105.1 uncultured Bacteroidales bacterium
ATTATTTCAAAGAACTTTAAACAATTATTGTTAAATACTATGTAAATCTAAATGAACACAGAGTATACACCAAGAACACAAAGTACGGATTTCAATATCATAAATTTATGTGTTCCTTGTGCATTTCTGCCTGCTAAAACGACAGTGAAGGCATGTACTGTGCTCTTTGAGGTTAATTCATTTCTGAAACTATTCTATCCTTTTTTATTGCAACCAGGTTAAAGTATTAAAATCTGAAATCTTCCTGTGAACAATACTATGTGAGTATTACAATATTCCATATATATTTATGGTTTCTTCAATTAACCAACCATTGCTGTCCGGGTAAAACGGATGAACAATCCTAGCCTATGGTTATAGCAAAAATTATTAGGATTTTTAATTTAGCGGGCTTAAACAATTAATATTAGAATTTATGCCACAAGGACACTACGACACAATGGTTTCACAAATGTGCAATAGGCCAGATATAAACTTCTTAGTGTTTTTCTTTGAGCCTTAGTGATTTAGTGGCATACAATTTTTTAACTTTTACCGGACAACAGTGATTAACCAACTTGTTAAACTTATGCAATCCTGGTCAATGATCTACAGAAAAATTAAATTCGGTGCTGTCCTGTTTTTAATCAATCTGATCAGCTTTGGCTCATGTAGCAAAGAATCTGATACCAATCCGGAAGATCAAAATGGTGAAACATTTCAGGATGACTTCGATAGTGGATCTGTAAATGATAGCCTCTGGCAGGTTGCAACATGGAGTGAGCATGGAGGACAGACAGGCAGAGAACGGTGTTTCGTGCAGGACGGATGCCTGAATATGATCTTCATAAACGATAATGGTACCTACCTCAGTTCAGCAATCCAGAGCTGGGATGAGTTTTTATACGGCCGGTGGGAAGCTCGTCTGAAACCATCTTCCGTTCCCGGAGTGCTTAATTCAATGTATACTATCGATTGGAACGATACTTCCGACGATAGTGCCGATGATGATGGTACCAAGCAGGAAATCGATATCGAATTTTTGACATATACTTTTACAGATCATGCAGGTGAAGTTCATTTTGCTGTCCATGCCTCTGAACATACGAGCTTCAACACCAACCCGGATATTGTCCTTGGTTTTAATCCATCCGCTGATTTTCATACCTGGGGCTTCGATATAACCCCGGACAATATCGAATGGTTTGTTGACGATGAAATACTACTGACATACACGTATAACGAACACGATGTTTTAATAGATGCTCCATACCAGCTTAAATTCAATGCATGGTCGAAAGCTGAATGGATCAACGGCCCTCCCGAACCGGGTATTGAATGCGTATATCAGATTGATTGGGTCAGGTTTATTCCATATAAGAAGGAATAAAATGACTTCCTTTTTTTAAGATACTTTTTGCTTAATCATCTTCAATACATGTTGATCTATCGGAAAACTTAACTCTTTTTCGGTCATCTTATCAATTTTCCTGTAGCGGAACGAAAGAACTTCTTCTTTCCGGTGATTAAAATCGAAAGGGAAAATACTTATTCTGAATTTTTCAGGTCCGATAAACCGCGCCATGTAATAGATCGAGATAAGCTGGTGGTTTTCATAGAACATAGCCTGCTGAAAGAAATCGGTGGTGTAAAAATGCCTGATCACTTCAATTTCCTGCCCGAATTCCTCCTGTGCTTCACGTTTTAAACAATCAATGGTCCCTTCACCGAAACGTAATCCGCCTCCCGGGAATTTTGTCATGCGCATGCCAAAGCGCTCTTCATCGGCAAGCAGGATCTCATCATTATTATTTATGAATAATCCGTAAACCCGTATATTAAATTGATTGACGGTTGACATAATAACTGGTCAGCTTGTAATTTAGGACCTTGATCCAACATTCCAAATTACAAAAACCCAACGACAAATAATTAGGCAACCCTTAAAAAGTCGTTGTTTTTAGAAAATGATAATTTAAACAGG
>CAZWIU010000226.1:0-1935 GCA_964634105.1 uncultured Bacteroidales bacterium
TGGTGTGAGAGGACGGCAAAGCTTATTTATGGAACTTTGCCTCCTACTTTAATTTCGCCTCTTGATGGTATTGCTTATTCATGAACTGTTTATAAATACTATATTTGATCCGCAAACTTTTCTATGATAAAATTCGCCACACACATCTGTTCAGGATATATGGTAAAACTGGTAATTTAAACTGATTCGGCAATGGAGAAGCAATTACTAGTGGGAATGACATTGGAAGAAATTGGAGCAAATCTTACTGATTATAAGCTTCCCAAATATACTGCACGTGAAATTGCATTATGGATATATCGTCGGGGAGCGACCTCGGCAGAACAGTTCACCAATATATCCAAGAAAAACAGGCAAATCCTTGCAGACCATTTTGAAATAGGGCTTGTTGCGCCTGTTAAAATCACTACATCATTCGATGGTACAAAAAAATATCTTTTCCCTGCCAGAAATAACAGGTTTATCGAAGCAGCCTATATTCCTGAACAAAAAAGAAACACACTTTGTATATCCTCACAGGTGGGATGTAAATACGGATGCAAGTTTTGTATGACTGCACGACAAGGATTTAAGGGACAATTGACAACCGGTGAGATAATCAACCAACTGCTTAGTATTCCGGAGAGAGCGAATATAACAAATCTGGTATATATGGGGATGGGAGAGCCATTTGATAATACCGATGCAGTGCTCAAATCGCTGGAAATACTAACTGCAGATTATGGAATGGCGATGAGTCCAAGAAAAATTACCGTATCCACTATTGGTATAATTCCGGGTATGAGAAAGTTTATAGAAAGCAGTAAATGTCAATTAGCAATAAGTTTACATTCTCCTTTCGACGATGAGAGAGCACAGATTATGCCTGTTGAAAAAATTTATCCAATTCAACAAGTAATCGATGAACTAAAAAAATATACTTTCGAAAAACAACGAAGAATTTCCTTTGAATATATAGTATTTAAGGGATTTAACGATACCTCGAGACATGTAAATCAGTTAGCCCGCATTTTAAATGGCATCAAATGCAAAATAAATCTGATCAGGTATCATCAACTCCCTGATACAGAATTGTTAGGAGCAGATAGTGCCTCTATGCAGGAATTTCGTGATAAGCTGGATAAGAAAGGCATAACAACAACAATACGTGTATCACGTGGAGAGGATATCCAGGCTGCATGCGGATTATTATCTACGAGAGAGCTTACTTTGCAGAATGTTGACAAAAAACTGACTGGCAAAATATAAAAAAGTCCAAACATATTTTTCTTTGTTGAAAGAAGTAAATTTTTTTTCTTGAAGTATTCTATTCTGATAATATATATTCTTTTGTCAATTCATTCTTTTAATCATGCTGTATATGCTCAGGGTCGATACGGAAACGAGTTGGATAATAATATAATTGTGAGCCTGACTTCAAAAAGAGGAGTTCTATATAATGGAATTGACAATATCTTAAAATTGAATCAGCCATTGGATTCGGTTATCAAATACACATTCTTAATGCAAACAAATAACGGTTATATTACCAAAGACACTGGTACATATTATTTGTGTATTCCTCAACGAACCGGAGAGCTGCGTTTAACGCTATTTAAGATTGCAGCATACGATACTATTATGATCGGTTACCGATTTTTCCTTGTGGAAAATATTCCTGATCCTCTATTAACAATAAATAGTCGTCCGATCTCCACCCCGATTACTTTGCCAAAAATGGCACTACTCAACTGCGATAGTCTGGGTGTTTTTTTTAGTGAAGATATACCTGGCTCTGATGGTTGGATGACTATAACAGAATTTACAATAGGTTATAGTTACGGTGGATTTTATGTTTCCCATACGAATTTAACAAACAAACTTACAGATAAAACCAAAGCATTAATTAGGGTTTGCTGATTTTCTCAGCATAAATTATTAGCAAAAATTAAATTT
>CAZWIU010000227.1:0-1809 GCA_964634105.1 uncultured Bacteroidales bacterium
AACATATACAATTAACTTTGAATAATAATCTGTCCAGTATGACTAGACCATCTCAGTATGCTATCGTAAACCAGTAGTACTCATTTTGTTTTATAACAAGCTGCATGAAGGACAAGCGATAAAAGGATAATACCGATAAAATCAACAGGTAGCCGATACCGGGTATCTCCCAGTATGATAATATAAGGCAATGCATATAAAATATAAAATAAATACAGCAACCGTGTATGCGGCTTTCCCAATAACCAGAGTCCAGCAATTAATCCAATAAATATGGGTGCAACTGTAACGATACTGATCCACTTCATGAAGAAAGAAATCTTTATGCCCTGTGACTGTATATCACCCGGGCCTAAAGTAAAGTATCTTTTTGTATTCTCCGGGATCATCCTGAATGAGTGCATGGTTCGAATCAGTAAGGATTTATCTGATTGAGAAAAATAGGGATTTTCGTTCATCATAGCTGAATCATTACGCGATAACAACATATTCTTCTGTCCTAACTGGTAATTTCTATACCAGCAAGGCGTACATAGCATGAAAAAAAGGAGAATTGAAACTACAACGTGCCTAAGGTTCCTTGTCTCATAGAAAATAATAGATCCGGCAATAATAAGTAAAGGGACTAGTGACAGAGCCGTAGCCTTTGTTAGAAAAGCCAATGCGAGAAGGATCGAAAAATAATAGTACATTATTCTTGACTTATGTTGCCATATCTCTATTCCTACACGTATTATTACCAACAGGATGAAAACATAAATTGACTCTGGAAGTATAGTTCCCCCAAGGTAGATGTAATAGGGATAGAATAGGAAATATATAAATCCTAACAACGCTATTAAGGTATTGCTAAAGCGTTTGATAATGGCATAAAGAAAAAAAGCTCCAACTACAAATAAGATACTCTGAATTAACCGGACTGCCAAAAGAAAGTGAGCCGGGAATAAACTTAATATACCTGTCAGAAACAGGGCATAAATTGGTTCCCGTTTATAATGTATCGGGGTAGTAAAAAATTCATGGACAGTATTCAAATGAGCAATTCCTTCTGCACCCTCTAAATATTGTTTTTCATCCGGCCAGCTCAATGTATCTGGCTCTGTGAATTTTGTTACATAAAGGATCCTTACTGCAACGCTTAAAATAATCGACAGACCGATCAGGCAGGAGAATATCTTGGGATTTTGCTGTTTAGTTACTTTCATAATTTAATTTCAGCTTTTCTCTAAAATTTATAATTTCTTTGGATGATCTATTTTTATAAAGATATCGATGAATCAATAAGCAATTAAATAAAAAGTTACAAATTGCTCCATTTTCAAATCACCCTCTCACTCTCTCACCTTTTTATCTCGAACTGTTCAATAGTTTAAGTGAATCAATTGCACGATTCCACGATTCCACAGTTATACTCCCGATCCTTCGGGATAAACAATAAAAAACTCCCTCCTTATCGGATATTTCCTCAAGATGGGAGATTCTCTAAAAACGAAACTCTCTGCAAAGGTTACGCCGCCACGGGCTGCTCTTTGTCTGGTGGTTCCTCAACTGGCGTTTGGGTTGCTTCTTCCTGTTTCGCTTCAATCAACAACCGCACCCTCGACCGCAGGTTCTTTTCGGTATACTCATCCCTTCGCGCCGGGTTATCGCGGTGTATGATCTGCCCGGTTTCCATTACTCCCTGTACCATACTCCAGAACTCATTCAGCAGGGCGTTTTTGTCTTCCACATGCTTTTTCCGCTCATTCAGCAGGTCCCGAGTTTGACACTTAGCACCATCATTGCTTTCTGTAACCCTTGAAAACACTG
>CAZWIU010000228.1:0-1666 GCA_964634105.1 uncultured Bacteroidales bacterium
ATTGTAATACAAACATTTAACTACTTTGAAATAAAAAATCAGCAAACCCTATTTAATGCTGACCGTACTTGTTTTGTTACTGTATTCATGTAATAAAACAAACGATGATCTTAAAGATAAAGAAGGAATCCTGAAAGGCACTATTGGAATGTACGTAGGAAACTGTATGCCGGTTAACCATTGCGAGCCGGTTCCGGTTTCAACAACAGTGGCCATTACTTCTCCGGCAGAAGACTTTGATGTGAATCTTCTGATCGATTCGGTTATATCAGGTACCAACGGTAGCTACGAAATCAATCTGCCTGCCGGCACGTATAGCCTCTTTCTCAGGGATACCGCCGGTTTTGTTTGCGAAAGCTGGAGTTGTCCCGACGAGTGCTATTGTAACCTTTTAACTATTCAGAGCGACTCCGTTACTACCTTTAATGCAAACCTTGACCATGCTGTCTGGTAAAGCCAGGCTGAAAAAAAGATTTTTAATACTAATAATATTATAACAACCATGAAAACAACATTTTTTTCAGCTATTGTAATAGCTTGTGCATTGCTCCTGTATGTTGCCTGTGAAAATAATCCGAAGCACGATCCCTCTATTTCGGGCGGGGGGCTGGTAAGCAATACCGATTGTAAATTTGATAAGGCTGTTTCGACCGTTTCGGAAAAACCCGATTCCATTAGTTGTGTCGAATACTCCTTTAATTCCGAAACAGGCAAGCTAAGCCTGAAACATATCAATGCCGGCTTTAATTGTTGTCCTGGCGAGCTCAGCTGTGATGTTTCACTTAGCGGAGATACTATTATTATTGCTGAATCGGAACAAGCCCCGATGTGTAACTGCAACTGTCTGTTCGATCTCGATATTGTGGTCAATGATGTAAGTGCTGCATCTTATCACGTTAAGTTTATCGAACCCTATGCCGGCGAACAGGAAAAGCTTGAGTTTAGCATCGACTTAAGCGATGAGACCGAAGGATCCTTCTGCGTAACAAGGACTCAATATCCTTGGGGACTAGGATTATTCTGAATTTTTCTTTCTAGTGAAATACAATATTGCTTTACTGATAGTAGTAGCTATTATTTTGTCTTCATGCGAGAAGACTGATGTTGAACATGATCTCACCGGAGAATGGATTTCTGTTGCAAGTGGCGGAGGAATTACCGGACAAGGTGATAACCAACACATCGAAATGTTTCTGGATAAAAAAAGCAGGTATCAGGTGTTATGTTATTTTACTGGGCAAATCGTTGTTTATGATACCACCATTGAACAGGGTATTTATAAACTCTCCGGTAACAAATTTGATTCTTTCAGAGAATTTGGTGATTTTGTTATTGAATTTCAGGATGAATCAACAGTTGGGCATGGATGTCACATGACATCTGGCTCGCTGCTGATTCAACTGTTTTCGTATGATACATTATGTCTGGTGCAACCTTATGCCGACGGATTTGGATGGATTTTTGTCAGGCAGTCTGAATGAAGTTAAGGCATAATTCTATATGCATAGTTGCGCTGTCAGCCTGTTTAGATTCCTTTAGCCTGTAACTGGTGTCTTGTCAACAATAAAATGTATAATGAAAAATCCAGCATTTCATACACACCCCCACTGACCCCATTGCTGTAAACTTAGTTAGTCATTGCATTTATATTCAATACTTTACGGTT